>CAYIZT010000020.1:0-18353 GCA_964368095.1 uncultured Methanosarcinales archaeon | reverse complement strand
AGGCTATCGTCATGAATATCTTCAAAGCCAACACCATGTTGACGACCAGACTCGGCCCCATCTCTGGAGTAGAGGAACAGGATTTGTTTATCCAGCGGGTCAAGCCGCTCTATTTCTGCGCAGAGAAAGAAGTCCGTCTTTACGCCCTGCTCAAAAACTTCCAGATAGGATTTACTGAATGCCCTTATTCAAAAGAAGGTTATCGGCATCATATCCAGGAAATGTTGAACGAATTTGAAAATAAGTACAAGGGGACAAAGCAGGGGATTATCAATTCCTTCTTAGCCATGCTCCCTGCACTTCAAAATCAAGAAAAGCAGGAGACAGAAACTTGCAAAATACAGCCCTGCAGCAAATGCCATGAAGCATCAAACAAAGAAGTCTGCAATGCCTGTATCATGAAGGAGATGGTGCACCATGCATGATCTACAAAAAAAATATTCGCGGTACTCGCGGCAGATCCTGCTGAAAGAAATAGGCAGTGAAGGACAGCAACTATTACAAAACAAAAAAGTTGCTATCGTCGGAGCTGGGGCTCTTGGTACGGTTGCGGCGGAACTCTTGGCGAGAGCGGGAGTAGGTAATTTAATTTTGGTCGACCGGGACGTAGTAGATGAATCAAACTTGCAGCGGCAAACCTTATTTGATGAAAAAGATATCGGGAAAAACAAAGCCACGGCGGCAGAACAGAGAATCAAGGAGATCAATTCAGAAATAAATGTAAAAACCAAAGTTATGCATCTTGGTCCAAAAAATGTAGATGTCTTGGATTCCGCAGATATTATCCTCGACTGCACTGACAATCTTCAGACCAGATTCCTCATCAACGATTACTGCAAGAAAGAAAAGAAACCATGGATTTATGCCGCCGCTATCAAAACGTCCGGCTATGTCATGCCCATCCTGCCGGAAGGCCCTTGCCTGCAATGTTTTCTTTCTGAAGGCAGTCAGGAAACTTGCGACACCGTCGGCGTGCTTAACACCATTACGGCTTCTATTGCCTCTTTACAAGTAACTTTGGCGATAAAAATGATGCTTGGGACAGAGATAGAATCAGTATTGCATCACTTTGATATCTGGGACCAAAATTTCAAAAAACTGAAGATAAAACAAAAAGAAAACTGTAACACTTGTTCGGGCAATTATATTCATCTGGAAAAAAAAGAGACCTCTAGATTGATCCGTTTCTGTTCGACTGGCAAATATCAAGTTCTCGGTCCGAAAGTTGATCTTCGGGTGGTGAAAGAACGCTGGGAAAAGATTGGTGCAGTAAGTGAAGATGTAGTCTCGCTGCGATTCCAGAACCTCACTTTATTTGACGATGGAAGAGCGTTGATTGATGCAAAATCCGTAGAAGAAGCAGAAGCAATCTATTCTAAGTTAGTTGGAAATTGAAGGATCGAAATATTATTTAGGGGCAGTGTCTTTTTTTCCAGTCCATAACTGTTCCGCTGGGAAGGCCGTCCAATAATCCTCTGGCGTATGCTAAATCGGTTGCATTATGCCCGGTTTGGCCTGCTTGTTCGGAATTATAATGCTGAACAACCTGTGCAGGTTGAATATTCATTTCCGGTATGGTGATGGTTGATACTTCTTTTGTAACGCTAACTTCGCGCACCCAACGAGAACGACCAAGGATATAGATAGTACTGCTGCTACAGTCAAGGCTGAACCTACCTATACCGATGTCGAGCCAGGCCGCCCTCTCTGGGGCCGATTTCCTTCCTTCTGCATCCGGAGTCAAAATATAAGGCCGCTTTCCGCTGACTTCATGTAACAGCTTTGCCGTCTCTCGTGCATCGTAATGAAATAATTCATTTTCAAGTGCTCTGCGCCAGAGAGTATCTGCCACTAACTGGTCAATATATCCGCTTCCTACTGGAAAATTGCTGTTGCGGTAATCAATTTTTCCTGCACATAAAAAGTTTTGATTCAGATCTTGCAATATTCCGGCTAAAGCTGGATCATTTCTCTCATCTAATTGTTTGAGAACGGCAACATATTCCCAGACGGCAGGAACGCGCCTTTCCATTCCGGCAAAATGCTGTTCCCATTTTTGCTGTGAAAGAACCAGATATTTTCCGTCTGTGCCGCGTTCTGCTTCGCCGTCTAATACCAGATTGCTGCCGATCAGGATTGGTTCTGCCATGTTATTGCTTTCCTGCATTTATTTATAAAATTTTACTATAAAAACAATCATAAAAACATCATCAAACTAAACTCCTATACCACTTCAATTGTTCTTGTATCTGTTCCTTTGAATATGCAACCAGCGGTTTCATGGCCGTTAAATTGGTCTTCCCTGCTGCCTTATCGCCTAGAACTTGTCCTGTTACAAGGATCGAGATCTGCTTCTTGACCGCTAATTCCTCTAACTCTGAAAATTCTTTAAGCGGATACAATTTCAATTCGGCAGGACTAAAAGCCTGCAATAAAGAAATATCTTTTTCGGTAAAAGCGACTGGAACTACACTGCATCCTCGCTTCATGAACAACAATCCTGCCAGCAGGCTTGCTTCATTTTCTATCAATAGTAGAACTTTCCCCTCTACGCCGGTGGGCAATCCTCCACTGCAGCGGATGGTCTCAAAAAACAGATAAGCGCCTTCTTGATTTATCTCTATTTCTAATGCTACGTCCGGCGAATTCGGAGAAAATTCCAAATCTGTTTCTTGTTCAATATACTGGCCGACCATCCGGTTGAATTCGACAGAAGTTATCGGAAAAGTCTTGTCCGAACGCCGGGTAGTTACCCTAAAGGTCCCTTTCTTTCCGTTAGGAACGTCACGAACGAAGTGACTTGGCCTGCCTCGCAGCAATTCAACTGCCTTTCTCTTGATTTCTTCTGCATTTTTCTCCGTCCTGACTGCCGGCGAATAAGAGACTAATCCAAATACCCGACGTAATGTTTTGTGTTCTGGAAAATAAGGCACCAGCAGCCGCCCTTGGCTTTTGCTGATCTTAATCTTGGCCAAGCCGGCATTTTCCGTCAGCGCATGGATGTTTTCCGCTAATTTGCGCTCAAAAACAGCCCTGTTCTTTCCTTTAAGGAAAATTTCTCCGTACCGCAGCAAAATAGTGTCATAAGTCATTGGATTGACCGCCGTAAATTTCTTTAAAAATCTTCCCCGTCAAATCTCTTTGACTGGGATATTACTGATTCATCATTTATAAAGGGAATATTTAAATACTCTCCCCCTATTTATAAAGGAAATTAATACAACTATTATATAGGGGGCGCAACCAAATGGCAAAAAAAAGCTCTAAGAAAGAGATAAGTATCGTTAACATCGTTATTTCTAGCAGTCTTGAAAAGGATATTCCCTTAGAAAAGATGGCAGCGACCTTGCCTAACACCGAATATAACCCCGAACAGTTTCCCGGATTGGTATTGCGCATCAAAGAACCAAAAACTTCGGCTTTAATATTCTCCAGCGGTAAAATAGTCTGTACCGGAGCAAGAACTCTGGAAGATGTGGACCGGAGCATCCAAAGCATTATCAAAAGTTTGAAGAAGCTGAACATCCACGTCACTATCAAGCCCAAAATCACCGTGCAAAATATTGTTGCTTCTGGCAGCATAGGCATGGACCTGAATCTTAACGTGCTGGGATTAAAATTACCCAATACCGAATATGAACCTGAACAATTTCCCGGCTTAGTGCACAAATTAAAAGGTACTAACGCCACGTTCCTGCTTTTCAGCAACGGAAAGATTGTCTGTACCGGAACCAAGACCGAGCAGGAAGTTAATGATGCTACCGATATGCTTATCGATAGGCTCAAGAAAGTACTGGAAAAGCCATAAAAAGGCACATAAATCTTTATAATCTATTATATTTTTTATTTGATGTTATTCGTGAGGAGAGGCAAGTCTCGGCCAGGGGTGGGGCATGGAAGTCGATGAACAAATTAAGACATTTAGAGACTTTATCGAACAGAATTACTATCCGCAGCTATTAGAAGCGGTCCGTAAAGGAGAATCGTTCATAAAGCTTGACTTTTCTGAACTGGTCAAGTTTAACACGGAAATTGCGGAAGAGGTATTGGAAACCCCGCAAGAGCTTCTTAAGGCCGGAGAAATTGCCATAAAAGAATTTGACCTGCCAAAAAAAGTAGGTAAATTCAATATCCGTTTTATCAATCTGCCCGTATCACAGAAAGTTCTTATCAGCGAGATCAGAAGCAGGCATCTCAACAAATTGCTCTGGGTGGATGGGATTGTCCGTAACAAAACAGATGTCCGTCCGCACGTCAGCGCTTCTAAATTTGAATGTCCTTCCTGCGGAAATATTCTCTCTGTGCTGCAGCTGGACCAGAAATATAAAGAGCCGACTCGCTGCGGCTGTGGAAGAAAAGGAAAATTCAAGGAAATATCAAAAGAGCTAGTAGACGGACAAGGCTTGGTGCTGGAAGAAGCAGCAGAAGATCTGGAAGGATATCAGCCCAAAAGAATAAATGTTTTCCTGCGGGATGACCTCGTCTCTCCGCTTACTGAGCGTAAAAGCAGCCCAGGATCAAGGATACAGCTGGTTGGGTGGGTTACTGAAGTGCCGATCACCCTGAAGACGGGCGGCCAATCCATAAAATACGAATTGATCGTTGAAGCTAATTCTCTTGAACCTCTGCATGATGATACCTTGAGCCTTAATATCACTGAGAAGGACATGGAAGAAATAATGAAAATTGCCAAGTCTCCTGACCCTCTTAACCTTCTTGCGGCAAGTCTCGCTCCTTCAATTTACGGGCATGACAAGATAAAGGAAGCAATCATATTGCAGTTAGCCGGCGGATGCAGAAAAGTCCGTCCGGATGGAGTAACCACCAGAGGAGATATGCATATGCTTCTTATCGGAGATCCGGGCAGCGGTAAAAGCCAGCTTCTCAAAAGAATCTCTCAAATTGCACCTAAAGCCCGTTTTGTCAGCGGAAAAGGGGCGACTGGAGCGGGATTGACTGCTGCAGTAGTAAAAGATGAATTTCTCGGCGGATGGTCTTTGGAAGCTGGAACATTGGTTTTAGCTAATCGCGGTTTTGCTATAATAGATGAAATGGATAAGATGGGAAAGGAAGATACTTCTGCGTTGCACGAAGCTCTTGAACAGCAGACGGTCAGTATTGCTAAAGCTAATATCCAGGCAACACTAAGATGTGAAACTACCGTCTTGGCTGCAGCAAACCCTAAATTTGGGCGTTTTGACCCTTACGACTTGATTGCTAACCAGATTAACTTGCCTCCTACTTTGATTAACCGGTTTGATCTTATATTTCCGATTAAAGACTTGCCTAATCGGGAGAAAGATGAAACCACTGCTTCTTTTATTTTGAATTTCCATAAAGATCCGTCCAAGGCGGTTGCAGAAATATCTACTGAGCTGATGCGCAAATATTTTTCTTATGTGCGTTTGAAAATGAACCCCAAGATGAGTGACGCCGCTATAGAAGAGATCAAAGAATATTATGTTTCCATGCGTAACTCCGGAAATGTAGAAGAAGGGGGGGTGCGCAGCATCCCCATCACTGCCAGGCAGCTGGAAGCGCTGATCAGGCTGTCCGAAGCTTCCGCGAAGGTGCGGCTCGGGAAAAGCGTCACTAAAAAAGATGCACAGAAAGCGATCGAACTGGTAAGCCACTGTCTTAATGAGACTGCCAAAGACAGCGAAACTGGAAAGATAGACATTGATCGCCTGGGGGGAAGCAAGATCACCGCTACCCAAAGGAACAGCATCAGTATCATGAAAGAGATTATATCCGCCCTGGAACAGCAGTTGAACGATAAGATCATACCTGCTGAAAATATTATAGAAGCAGCAAAAGAAAAAAACATTTCTCCTGAAAAATCTGAAGAGATTCTCGAACGGCTAAACCGCGAAGGCGACATATATCAGCCAAAACCGGGATTTTACAAAAGAACGTAGATACAAAATAACCTAAAAATGGAAACAGAAACCAGGCCATTCTTCCGATTTCCTGCAGAAAAAGTATCGATACAAGAATTAGATGAAGGGGAATATGTTGAAGAAAAAGACCAAAATCCAAATTACATTTTAATAAATAAAAATAAAAAAATATTCAGGATCAATGTTATTGCTACCTTGGTCCACAAGGAATTGCGTGGATCGGTAACTTCTATCCTTATAGACGACGGAAGGGGAAAGATGGTTCTCCGTATTTTCGAAGAAAACAAGCATGCTTCACTTTTGGAAGTCGGTGATGTTGTACAGATAATAGGCAAGATAAGGATATTTAATCAGGAGAAATATATTTTTCCGGAGATAATCAAAAAAATAAATCGCATCTGGTTGAAAGTTCGCTCTTTGGAAATGCGGCAAGATGAAAAAAGGAAAGAAAAAGAAGAAAAAAATGTTCAAAGCGTAGAACAAAAAAAGGGTGAAGATGTAAAAGAATTAGTCACAGAGGTAATTTCATCAAAGAAAAATATTGAAGATGCGGATTGTTTTAAAGTGGTCAGTGAAGAGATAGAAGAAAATGATCCGTTGCTGCCTTTTGAAAAAATATCAAAATTGATCTCTGAGTTGGATAAAGGGGAAGGAGCCATGATCGAAGAGATAATTGAAAAATCTCCTTTGGAAAAGACAGAAGAATTGATAGAAAAAATGCTTGAAAATGGTGATATTTTCCAGAATATGCCGGGAAAAGTAAGGCTTCTTTGATTCGGGCTTTGGGTTTATAACTATATTTTGTTTTTTTGTTGCATTATCAGCATAAATCAAAAACCTCGCAGCGGGGTACAAGAAATACAACAAAGATTGTATTTCTGTACAGAAGGTTTTGCCTTCTTGTACACTCTTCAAGAATTAATCTACGACTTAAAACTTAAGAAAATAATAAAGGAGTGATATACACTTCCACAATTCCGCCCACTAATAAAAATCCTATGCTTATTAAGACTAAGTCAAAAACATCGGCCATGATTGAATCATAGCTTAAATCCTCCTTAATGAGAGCCATGGAAAGTATCCCTCCAGCTAATCCGACGACAAAATATGCCGTTATTTCCAAAATCCCATGTAACATATATTTAAAAAAACTAAATATTGTTGTTCCAAGGTAAGAAGAAAATAGTCCAAATCCAACAACGGAAGCAGCTTCTGCCAGTCTGCTTTTAATCAAACTTCCTACTGCAACCGCTATGACAGAAGCATTCCAAGTCAAGATAAACAACGCCCCTGTTCCATATAATAAAGAGAAAATGAGACAGAAGAAAAGTACTTTAAGATTATTTAAGAAAATTTTGATAAAAATGTCTGTTTTTGCGGTTTGTCCGGTAATATCTTCCCCTATTATGTTTCCTCTAACATAATTATTAACATTTACTATTGCTTTCTGTTGTAGATCAAAAATATTATCTACTATTCCATGTGGTAAAAATACATAAGAAAACACTAATGCTGCAGTTACGCCTAAAAACATAAATATCAAAAAAATAATAACTTTAGCATGTTCTTTTAATAATTTCCATTCTCCCTCATATTTGAGATCTAATTCTTCTTCACTTTTAACAGTGATATACATAGTGGGTAAAATAGCGATAACAATAAGAAACACGGTCAAAAGGCCGGATACTTCTTTAAACACCAGATACGATAAAAATAAAGATATGATTGAATATACAAACCCTACAATAAACATTTCCCAAGGTTTCTTCTTTAAGATAAAAGGATTGAATATATATTCTAGAACCATTCAATATCTATATTGAAATACAAAATATATAAAGATTCCTATGGGTTAGATATGGGTTCATTAGAAGTTGGTTAGGAGTTAGTTAGGAGTTTGGTATTAAAATCAACTAAATTGTTGTTTTTGTTGCTGTTTTTGTTATTTTTGTTGTTTTCCGTATAAAAAAGTGGTTAAATGTACCTTCTCCCCTTGATTTCCTGTGGAAAATCCAAAAATGAAAAAAATAAACCTATTATCCTCATTGTTTTATGTATCTTTATGATAAAAATACTTTCTTAAGCCATTATCTAATCATTATTTTCATTTCTTCTAGAACTTTTAAAAAGGTATTTTTATAAGAATATAAATAGATAAAATAGATAAAAATAGTTAAATGCAATTATATTATTATTGATTTTGATCTTGTCCTTGTTTTCTGCTTTCCTATTATTTTTTGTTTTTCGGATGATAATCAAGATTTATTATTCATTTACTGCTTATTTATTACTTATTTATTTTCAATATAGAAAATAATAATAATATAATATAATAATAATAAAATCAAATAAAATAATAATATAATAATAATAAAATTATAATAAACTATATTGATCAGTAAGATAATAAATAAATAAAAATTGCATTTAACAATACAGACAGACGAATTGAATTATAGATAAGAGAAGATTGTTCAACAAAGCATCTCTTGATTACTTTTCGATGAAGAGATAGATATTTATACTTATTTCCACCCGCAACATAGGTGATAGAAAATCTAATTATAAACGTATATCCTTCATCTACAAATACTTTATTAACCGCTGCAGAAACACCTAGTTGTCTGTAATCAATTCATTTTCCAAGAGAAACGAAGGGGTCAGAGTAAGTCATAATGATTTAGATAAGAAATTTAGAGGGGAAAAGAGATAAGATGGCAGAAATAAAGAATTTTTTTGAGAATTACCTGAAAAAAGAATCTATTTTCATAGATAAAAGGACCTTGATGCCTTCTTATGTCCCTGACGAGATACTTTATAGGGAAGAACAGTTGCAGGAAGTGGCCAATATTCTCGCTCCTATTCTTAGGATGGAAAAGCCGTCTAATCTATTCATCTATGGAAAAACAGGCACCGGTAAGACCATTTCCATCAAACATATCATGATTTTGATGAGTAAAGTAGCTGCTCAAAACAATCTTCCCTTAAAATGTATTTATTTGAATTGCAAGCTTAAAAGGGTGGCCGATACAGAATATCGCCTGATAGCTCAATTAATCAAAGAATATGGGCAGGAAATACCCTCTACCGGGCTTCCTACTGATGAAGTCTATAATATTTTTTATAAGCTCTTGGATAAGGAAAAGCAGATAGTTCTCTTGGTTTTAGATGAAATAGATCAGCTGACCAAGAAAATAGGCGATGAGATTCTCTATAATCTGACCAGGATAAATGTAGAATTGCAGAAATCACAGATTTGTTTGGTCGGAATTTCAAATAATCTGGTTTTTACAGAACATCTTGATCCTCGCATCAAAAGCAGCTTATCTGAAGAAGAACTTATATTTTCACCGTATAATGCTTTACAGATCCAGGATATTTTAAGAAAAAGAGCTCTTAACGCCTTTAAGGAAGGGGCTTTACAGGCGGGAGTGGTAGAAAAATGTGCCGCATATTCTGCACGCGACCATGGAGATGCCCGCCGAGCCATAGACCTATTGCGGATAGCAGGGGAATTAGCGGAACGCAGTGGTTCTTCTATTGTGGAGATAAGCCACCTTGATGAAGCCGAGAAAAAAATAGAATCAGATAAAGTGATCAATGCCGCCACTAACCAGCCTAAACAATTTCAATCAGTCTTATATGCAATTTTACTTATAGCGCCGCAAAAGAAAAATTTTTTCACGGGAGAGATATATGATGTTTATAAAAGCCTTTGCAAACAGGCTAAATTAAATACGCTTACTCAGCGTCGCGTTTCTGACATCATCGCTGAGATGGATATGTTAGGCATAATCAATGCTAAAATTATTTCAAAAGGGAGATACGGAAGAACAAGGGATATTTCCTTATCAGTTGATGAAAATTTAGTTTTAAAATTGAAATCAGTCTTAGAGAAATCATTGCAATTGACATGATTGAAATGATTGACAGACTCCAGTCAAAGAGATTAATGCAAATCAACGTAAATTAATGCAAATTAATGAAATACCTGATTAAAAATAGACAACTATCAACTAAAAAACTATCAACTAAAAATGGAAGACCGGCAAAAGCTTATAGAGGATTTGTTTGAAAAAGGAATTTTGCTGAGCAAGGAGATGTTAGATAAGAAATTAGGCAGTATCAACGATATCTTATCTGATAATATGGTGGGAAAATTAGAGCAGGAAAGGGACCTATTAGTACTGAATAACGATTATGTTGACATAGTCACCAAACAAAAAAGCCTGGTCGATTGGTATGAGATAGATTCTCTGCGTGTGCACGCAGAAAAAGAAAGGGACGATGAATTATATCAGGCCCAATTACAAAATTTTAAACATGCAGAATTACAAGTGCAAGGATATGACGGATCCAATTTTGAAAAACAGCGATTAAGTAGCCCCGAGGCCGAGATTGCCCCATCAAAGGAAGGCGGCGAATTTATTTCAGTAAATTCTTTTTCTGCAAGCGCGAATTTAGATTCAGAGCCGTTCAACGAGATTAATGGCGAAGTTTTCAACTCGCCGGAACTTCTTAATGCTTCCTCAAAATCAGCGCAGTCACTATCTTTACTATCATCGCCTTCCAAAGTACAGATAACTATCTCTTACAAAAACGAAGCAAAAAAATATGAGGTGAAAGATTTTACGCAGATATTTGCTTCCAGGTATCGTTTTTTAGAAGGAATTTTACGGCAAAGACAGGAATTGCAAAACACCATGCCCATAAACCGGCTTTTAGCCAAAAAAGAAAAAGAAAATGTTTCCACCATCGCTTTGGTTGAAGAGATCAGCGAGACCAAGAACGGAAATGTCATTATAACTGCCGAAGATCCGACCGGAAGAATCAAAGTGCTTTTCTCAAAAAATAAAAAAGATCTTTATCAGAAAGCTAAAGATTTAGTCTTAGATGAAGTGATAGGCATCAGTGGAGTTTTGGGAGATAAGATTATTTTTGGCGAAGAGATTATATGGCCGGACATTCCAGCCAATAACCAGCTTAAAAAAAGCGAGGAGGAAGAGTATGCAATTTTTCTTTCTGACATCCATGTGGGGTCAAAACTATTTCTTAAAGAAGAATTCAATAAATTTTTACGCTGGATCAATGCCGAAGCCGGCAACCCTGACCAGCGCGAAGTAGCTAAAAAAGTAAAATACATCATCATCGCCGGAGATTTAGTCGACGGTATAGGTATATATCCTTCCCAGCAGGAAGAATTGGCCGTTCAAGACATAACCGAGCAATACAAAGAATTTTCTGAACTCATCAAGAAGATACCTTCTGATAAACAGATTATCATCTGTCCCGGCAATCACGATGCAGTACACTTGGCTGAACCGCAATCTTCCTTTGATGAAGCTTTCGCTCCCAGTCTATTCAATATCCCCAATGTAACCTTAGTCACCAATCCGGCCATGATCAATATAGGAAAAACAGAAACATTTTCCGGATTTGAAGTATTGTTATATCATGGCTACAGTTTCGATTACTATGTAGCGACTGTCGATTCGATCCGCAATAACGGCGGATATCACCGGGCCGATCTGATCATGAAATTTTTGCTGAAACGAAGACACTTGGCCCCGTCATTCAAATCGACCCCTTATTTTCCCGGGCACAAAGAAGATCCGCTGTTGATAAGGAAGATACCGGATTTCCTGATAAGTGGACATATCCATTATTCCAATGTGGCTAACTATAAAGGCATCACCACCATCTCCGGCAGCTGTTGGCAGGGAACAACTACCTTTCAAGAAAAGCTGGGCCATCAGCCTGAACCGGCCAGAGTTCCCATAGTGAATCTAAAGACCAGAGACATTAAAGTATTGAAATTTAGTTAAAACATCGATCAAAACACCAACCAAAACGTCAACAAAAAAACCCAACTAAAATTTAGACAGAAAAACAAACCAAAACTTTAATCATAATCGCGTTCATGAAAGCATCTCCCCATATACACGAATACTTTGATAATATAGGCAAGGGTATTCAGGAAGCGTACGACTTAGCCAAAGCTGCCAGGAAAAAAGGACTTGATCCGGAACTTGATGTATCTATCCCCCTGGCAAAAAACATGGCAGAAAGAGTAGTTGGTCTGATCTCCGTGGTGGCACCGCAAATAACCGATACTAACGTCACTCAACGGATTGCGGAATTAGAAAAAGAGTTCGGCCTTCTTGACTGGCGGGTAGGTTTTAAGATTGCAGAAGAAGTTGCTCAGGAAAAACATTGCAAATTTAAGGATAAACTTGAAGCCATGGAAGTCGGGATACGCGTAGGATTCGCATATCTGACCTTGGGGATAGTGTCTGCGCCTTTGGAAGGATTCATCGGTCTTAAAATAAAAAAACGCAGAGACGGAAAAGAATATTTTGCTCTGCAATATGCCGGCCCTATCAGGGGAGCCGGCGGCACAGCAGCTTCTACTTCAGTTATACTTGCAGATTACATCCGCATTAAAATGGGATATCACCCTTACGACCCTGACGAAAAGGAAATAAACCGTTTTGTTATTGAGATACAAGACTATCATGAAAGGGTCACTAATCTTCAATATAGGCCTTCTGATGAAGAAGTAAAATTCATGGCTTCTCACCTGCCGGTAGAAGTCGACGGCGATCCTACTGAAGAGATTGAAGTCTCAAATTACAAAGACATACCGCGCATAGAAACTAATTTTATCCGCGGAGGAATGGCTTTAGTCATGGCAGAAGGGCTTTGCCAGAAAGCTCCAAAATTGTGGAAGCGTCTTTCCAAATGGGGAAAAGATTTTGGTCTGGAATGGGAGTTTATGAACGAATTTTTGCAGTTGAAAGAAAAAATCCATGCCCAACATGCTGCAGCCAAAGATAAAGAAAAAAACACAGAAACCAAAAAATCAGTAAAAGCCAATAACACTTTTATCATGGACATGGTTGCTGGAAGACCAATCTTGACTTATCCCTTGGCGGTAGGCGGCCTTAGGCTGCGGTACGGCCGAACCCGCGTATCAGGATTTTCTGCTGCCGGTATGCATCCAGCTACACTTATGGTCTTGGAAAAATATATTGCCATAGGCACACAACTGAAAGTAGAACGTCCGGGAAAGGGAGCTACCGTCACTATCTGCGATACCTTGGAAGGACCTATCGTCCGTCTTAAAGACGGTTCTGTTTTAAAATTGAAGACGGAAGAAGAAGCCAGGCAGCACAATGCTCTGGTGGAGGAAGTGCTCTTTTTGGGAGATATCATGTTTAATTACGGAGATTTTTCTGAAAATGGGCACTATCTGGCACCAGCCGGCTACTGTCCGGAATGGTGGGTGCAGGAAGCCGAAAAGATAATACAAGAAAAGTATGAAGGAAAAAATTCTGTTGCGGCAAAGGAATTGGAGATGGAAGAAGAACGTCTGCAAAAGATCATGTCCTCGCCCCTGTTCGAATTCCCTTCCATCGAAGAAGCAATAGCGATCAGCAGGATTCTCAAGATTCCCCTGCATCCGGAACATACTTTTTATTGGAAATTAGTCAGCCCGGAAGACGTCATCGTGTTATTACATTGGCTGAAGCAGGGAAAGATCAAGAAAGAAGGGCAAGCAGTCAAGAAAATAATCCTTCCTTATTATCAAAATCAAGAACTACACTGTAAAGGAAAAAAAATCCTTGAATTTATCGGCGCATCTCACAGCGTCGTAAACAAAGAAAATATTGTTTTTGAGCGGGAAGAGGCAGTTGCGCTGGCGCTTTGTTTTGGCATCGATGATCAGCTAAGCTTAGAGAAAGCAGAAATTTATGTTTCTCAGGAAAAAGATGGCTTGGAACTGATAAATAAGATCTGCCCAATATTTTTTAGGGATAAAGCAGGAACTTTCATAGGGGCAAGGATGGGGAGGCCCGAAAAAGCAAAGATGCGCCACCTTACCGGAAGTCCGCAAGTTTTGTTTCCGGTAGGAGAAGAAGGTGATCGGCTGCGCAGTTTTCAGTCTGCCCTGGAAGCCGGAAAAGTCCTAAGCACCTTCCCTACTTTTTTATGTACGCACTGCAATAAGGAAATGGTCTATCGTAGTTGTGAAGAATGCGGAAAAGAATGTGTGCAACGATACAATTGCAACTATTGCGGCCTTCTCGAAAAAGATACTTGCCGGCACGGGAAGACTTTTCCATACAAAAATACCGGCATAGACATACAATATTATTTTACTAAAGCCAAGGCTCGCTTAGGCGAAAAACTTCATGCAGATCTTATCAAGGGTGTCCGCGGAACTTCCAACAAAAACCACGTGGTAGAACATTTAGCCAAGGGAATTCTCCGCGCCAAACACGACGTGTATGTCAACAAAGAAGGGACCACCAGATACGATTGCACCGAACTCCCCATTACCCATTTCAAACCAAAAGAGATCGGCACCTCTGTAGAAAAATTACGCGAGCTTGGCTATCTAAAAGACATCAATGAGCAAGAGCTCAGCAACGATAACCAAATATTAGAAATAAAGCCGCAGGACATCGTCCTTCCGGGATTTGATTCTTTAGATGAATCAGCACCCAAAGTGCTGAAGCGGGTCTCTCAGTTTGTCGACGATCTATTAGTGCAGTTTTATGGATTAAAATCATTTTATAATCTCAAAAAAGAAGAAGAATTGGCCGGGCATTTAGTGGTTGCTCTTGCGCCGCACATCTCTGCTGGCTTGGTAGGAAGGATAATAGGTTTTTCACAAACGCAAGGCCTGTTGGCACACCCAACTTTCCATGCCGGCCTTAGGCGTGACTGTTTTGATAAAAATACATTTATTCCTTTATGTAGAAATGGAGTTTGGGAGATTCAAAAGATAGGCGAAGTAGTAGAAAAACTTAATCCTACGGATGTGGTCGATGATTATGGCACCAAAGAAGTGTGTGTGGATGGAATAAAAACAATTGGAGTACAAAGCAAGAGCGTTGCGGTTAATGCCTTTACCAAACATACACCGCAGCCGATTATTAAATTCACTACCAAGCTAGGCCGTACTCTTAAAGTAACGTTCAACCACAAACAAATTGTGTACAAAAAAAATCAACTTAAAGTTGTATTAGCACATGAATTGAAAATAGGCGACACTCTCGGCATACCTTACCAATTGGAAATCGCTAAAGCAGATCGTACAGAAATCAATTTATTCCAAGCTTTAGCTGACGAGGAATGGGTAATGGTAAGGGGAGCAAATGCCGTTTGTAAAGAAGTGAAAGAAGAAGCAAAAAAATATTTTTCCAAGAGAGATTATGATAATTATTCCGGTAGGGATTCGTATCCCATTACTTTTGTTAAAGGATTATATCAACGAGGCGTACTAAAAGATATCTCTCCTCTACATCTTGCTGCAAAAAGAGATACAGTCATACTTCCAACAATTATTCCCATCACCAGAGAATTTTTACAATTAATAGGCCTTTATATCGCCGAGGGCTATTCCAGAAAAGTTCCTGGAAGGCTTTATCAAGTTTACATTGCCGCAGAAAATCAAGAAATACGAGATTTTGTGCAACAAAATATGTTTACACTCTTCGGATTAAGGATTACTGAGAATAAAAAAGATAGGCTAACTTATTCCAGCAGAATTTTGTATCATTTATTTACGTCGGTCCTGAAATGCGGCTCTTCAGCGTATGAAAAGAGAATTCCTCCTCTTTTCCTTAATCTTCCTAATGAAAGATTAGGACACTTACTATCTGGTTATTTTGAAGGGGATGGTTCAGTAAGTTCTACTGATTTACGTGCCACTTTTGATACTGTGAGCGAAGGCCTACTTCGTGATTTGGATTTTGTCTTTGGACAGATGGGCATTTTTGTTAAAAATTACACCTATACCGCTCCCCCGGGGCCAAAAGTACGAGACTTTTATATTAAGAAAGGACGACCAATACCTTCATTTACAATTACTAAGGGGATTATTCAAAGTGTTTTCATGGGAAAATTTTTTCAGTATGTTGATTTCATCTCTTCACGAAAGAAAAATATTCTTTTCCAACTGGTCCATTCTCGGAAAGCAACAGCTATTGTCCAAAATTATACTTCTAGTGTGATGTTTGATACTATTACCTCCATAGAGCTTCTTCCGGAAGAAGAAAGTTACTGTCTTAATGTTGAAGGGAATGTAGTTATAGCTAACTCTATCCTAACCAAACAATGTGATGGCGATGAGGCGGCAGTGATGCTGCTGATGGACGCACTATTGAATTTTTCCCGCCAATTCCTTCCTAATACCAGGGGATCGACCATGGATGCTCCGTTAGTCCTCACTTCTTTTTTAGATCCGACAGAAGTAGACGACCAAGTCCACGGGATAGATGTGGTCTGGAAATATCCTCTGGAATTGTACGAAGCTTCCTTAGAATTAAAAAATCCGTGGGAAGTTAAGTACGGACCGGAAAAGAAAAAGGTAGAGCAGCTTTCCGATCGTCTCGGCACGGAAAGACAGTATGAGGGATACGGGTTTACTCATCAGGTAGATAATTTCAATAAAGGCATCCAATGCTCTGCCTACAAGACACTCCCTTCCATGGAAGAAAAATTATTCGGGCAGATGGAGATCGCCAAGAAAGTCAGGGCGGTAGATATGGACGATGTCGCCAAGCTGGTCATCCAGAAACATTTCCTGCGCGATATCAAAGGTAATTTGCGTAAGTTTTCCATGCAGCAGTTCCGCTGCGTCAAATGCAATGAAAAATACAGAAGGCCGCCGCTCATCAACAAATGCGTTGCCTGTGGCGGAAGAATCATCTTTACCATCTCCGAAGGGTCAGTAATAAAATACTTGATCCCCTCTCTTAAGCTGGCGGATAAATACAACTTTTCCCCATACCTAAAACAGACTTTAGATTTAGTGAGACAGCAGGTCGACCAAATTTTCGGCAAAGACAAGGATAAGCAGATAGGATTGGGAAGTTTTATGGAATAATTTATGGACTGAGAAAAAGTTAAGAAAAAAATAAAATAATTTAACTGTAGCTTGCAATTGCTTAGGCAACTAATATTAATTGTTGTTTTGTCATCTTTTTCAACCTTCGAAGTTCGTGCACCATTTGGAAGAATATTGATTGTACTCCTTCCACATACTAAATGCCCCGAAGGAAAAAAAGGAAGATGCTCTCTGGACAAAGACTTCGTCGCAACACCCCTATTGCTACGTTACGAAATCTCATTGTACCCCTGCCACATAATCATAGATTATCGCATTTCCGGAGGCGTCACCCCAATCGCTCGAAAAGAGCACCAGAGAACCGTCTCGATTGGGAACCGCCATCGCCGATCGGCTATAATCCAAATCCGCCAAGGGCAACGGCGCTTTGAAATCCTGCGAGAATCGTTCGACAGTGCCGCTGCCATCTAATTTCAAGGAGTAAACTTCCCGGTACATGTAGGCATCCAAGGCGGAGCCGAACGCAAAATTGCTGATATAACAGTAACCGGGGCGGTTAATGTTACGGCAGGAAATATGGGAGTTCGACGCCATATAAATTCCGGCAGGCTCTGAAATTCCAGGAAGTTCCTGTCGTACGGTATTATCGGCCAAACGAGTTGTGGTTATAAGGACGCCTTTGCCGCCCTCGAAATGAGCGGAGACCATGACTTCGTTGCCCGCAGTATCGTATCCAATATCAGCATGGCCGCCGGCGTAGATATTGAGCCTCCTCAAATAGTTCATCTGTATGTCGTACAGGTCGTAGTACGTCCCCGCCAGTGTGCCGTCGTTCATATTCACCACAACATACTGGCCGCTTGGCGACATCGACGTCCAGTCCATGTTCTTGGTCGTTCCGCCCGGAAAGTGCTTTCTGCTTACTTCGACATTATTCAGGGTGTCGTAAATGACGACGGTGAGACCAGTGGCGGATACCCCGACGAGCGGCGCGTAACAATCGTCATCCGAGAGGCTACCCTCCCCTACCCCGAGATACATTAGCGAAAATTCAGGAAATGTCTTGAGTACCTGCTTCGCACCCGTCGAAGGAGTGTATTTGACGAATGTTACTCCGCTGACTCCATACATGAGATCCGGGTTGTTGCTGGACCATTTCGGATATTCTGGAACGTTGGTGGATGTCCATTGGTAAGCAAATGTTCGCCCATCGAGAAAGTAGACCCTGTGGGCATCATGACTCAGGATAATCCTTGTGCCGTCGCTGTTCCAGGGTTGTTGCTTTGAGTAGTAATGTTTGTAGTAGCGTTGGCCGCTTCCGAAGGTGGTCGCGTCGGATATTCGTACGATGGACGTGCCTAGGCCCGGAAGAGCAACTGGTTTCAGATACTCCGGACGAGGGAGTGTAATCTGAGGCGGCTGGCTCGTGATGAGTTGAGAAATGGGATAAGCCGGCTGCGGTCCGGAAACTTGGCATTTGTTTGTACAGCTATCAGTATTAACAGTATTTCCATCATCGCATTGCTCAATTCCCTGGACGAGAGCATCTCCACATAAGTGCGAGTAAGAAACCTCAAGCCAGACTGCTGATACAT
>CAYIZT010000019.1:0-19150 GCA_964368095.1 uncultured Methanosarcinales archaeon | reverse complement strand
ATACTAATGCACGCAATAAGAAAATATATCATAGTCACCGGCGGAGTTCTTTCTGGATTGGGAAAAGGCATAGCAGCAGCAAGTATCGGGCATCTGTTAAGTTCTCAGTATAAAGTTGTTCCCATGAAACTTGATGGGTACCTAAATGTCGATCCAGGCACCATGAACCCTTATGAACATGGCGAAGTGTTTGTATTGGATGACGGCGGGGAAGTGGATATGGATTTTGGCCATTATGAACGGTTTCTGAATACTACCTGTAAATTTGAACATAACCTTACCATGGGTAAAGTGTTTGAAGAGATCCGGGCGAAAGAACGCAGAGGTGATTATTTAGGAAAAACTGTACAATTCATCCCGCATGTGGTGGAAGCCATCAAAGAGAAAATTCATGCCACGGCTGAAAAAGAGAATGCTGACATCCTGTTGATTGAAGTAGGCGGCACGGTCGGAGACATGGAAAGCGACCTTTACATCGAAGCGATGCGGCAGCTGCAGGATGAAGTGGGTGAAGAAAATATTTTGTATGTGCATCTGACTTACGTTCCTATACCGGCAGGGGTGCATGAACAGAAATCAAAACCAACCCAGCAAAGTGTGTATGAATTGCGAAGGCGGGGAATCCAGCCAGATGTGATCATAGGACGCTGTCAAGAGATATTAACCACTGAGATCAAAGGAAAGATAGCATCATTTTGTGGCGTCGACAAAAAAGCGATATTTACCGGATTGGATGTGGATAATGTCTATAAAATTCCCTTCTTGCTGGAAGAGGAAGGGATTGTCGAGATCATGAAAAAAAAGTTGAAATTGGAGATCATATCAGTCGATGATCCATGGAAACAGTTGCTGCATAATCTGGAACATCCTACCAGGGAGATCAGCATCGCTTTATGCGGAAAGTATACTTCATTGACGGACAGTTATGCCAGCATCAAGGAAGCATTGATGCATTGCAGCGCACATACCAAAGCTAAGATCCAGATAAAGTTCATTGAAACGACGGATATTGAACAGGGAAATATTTGCGCAGCGGAAATGCTGCAAGGTATTGATGGAGTGATCGTTCCGGGCGGTTTCGGCAGCAGAGGTGTCGAAGGAAAATTGGCGGTGATACGCTATTGCAGGGAAAATAAAATTCCGCTGTTAGGTATTTGTTTCGGATTGCAGTTGATGGTAGTTGAATTTGCGAGGGATGTCTGTTTATTAGAGAATGCGAATACTACCGAAGTTGACCAGCACACCATGCATCCAGTGGTAGATCTTATGACTGAACAGAAAGCGATCACCGCTAAAGGCGCGACCATGCGCTTGGGCGCGTATATTTCTTATTTGCGCGAAGGAAGTTTGGCACGCAGGTTATATAATTCGGAGATTGTATCTGAACGGCACCGGCATAGGTACGAAGTCAATCAGCAGTATCATCAGTTCCTGGAAGAAAATGGATTGAGCATCTCCGGCCTGTATCTTGAGAAGAACTTGGCTGAATTTATCGAACTTAAAGATCATCCTTACTTTATTGCTACACAGGCACATCCAGAATTGAAAAGTAAATTAAGCACACCTGCGCCGTTGTTTTTAGGTTTGGTGAAGGCGGCGATGGACAAATCTATCTATTATTCCTCTTCCAATCCATAACCGTACCACTAGGAATTCCTTGCAGCAGCCTTTTAGCGTATTCTAAATCTGCTGAATTGTAAATGTTTCTGGGAAGAAGCTGAGGGCTATTGCTAATATATTCTAGCGGTGGAGAAATTTCATTTTCCGGTGCCGCATCTATCGGTGCTTCTTGCTCGCTGATGCTAGCCTCACGACGTACCCCAACGAAACGGGTGAAGTCGCTAAGATGGAAGTAGCCAACGGCATGAGACCTATTGTAAAGACTAAAGAGCAATACCGCCCGTTCAACTTCGTCCTCAGGCACAAAAATACCCATCATAATATTATAGTTAAACTTGTCTTTTCCGAAACGGAATGTTTTTTCCACGTACTCATCTAATCGCTTCTGATCGCCGGCCGCAAAATCCAGCCATACCGAACTTGTTCTTGCCTGCTCTTCGGTTAAATCTCTACCGAGAATAAGATCGCCCCGATTGTATGTCGATACTGCTCCATCTTGAGTAAATGAAAGACCGCCTTTGATTAATCTTGTTTGTGGCGTAACTGCTCGTAATCTCTCAGAATGAGGCATCAGATAGATTTTCTGTTTGCTTCCGGCAATGCCGAAATCAGAATCGCCATAATTGTTCCATAAAGGATTATCAGAATCAACACTATTACGGGCATCCATCCAATCTTCGGTACTCCAAGGAGTGTATCCTGCTTGACGTAATTCAGCCATTTTAGTACGATACTCTCCTTCAAACAATTCTTGTCCTGGTTTTAATCCGAATTCTTGTGCATTCATACCATTGATTTTTCAGAATGTGATTTATAAAACTTTATGATGAAAATGGCTTCATCCAAAAATAAACGCCACGGCCACTCGCTCTTCGCTTCTGTAATGGGTAATGCGCCATTCCCGTAAGGAACGACCCCTTGACGCAATGATATGATTCAACTGATTGTGCCGCTCGTCTTAAGGCAGTGGCTATTTATTGGATGAAGCCGATAAAAATGAGTAAAAAAAATAAAAAACCTAAAACGTTTCTTTATCCAGAAGAGATCGTTCTAAGCTCAACTTGCCGTTGCCGTGAACAAGTACATTTAGGAAGGCTACCAAGAAAAGTAAGGCAAGTTCTCCTTTATTGACAATTGGGATCAGTCCATTAGGGAAATGTACTGTTGCTAATGCTCCAATCATCACTGCAATTCCCCCTACAGAAGCAAGCCTGGAAAAAAAACCAAGAGCGATGGCTAATCCTCCTACGAATTCAATGATTCCGGCTAGACCCATCAAACTTACTAATTCGACTGCGCCATTTGCGCCAAACCAGCCAAATAATTTCTGTGCGCCATGCTGCGCAAACATCAATCCTGCCACGACACGAAAGAGTACATATCCTTCTGCATGATATTTTTGTAATTTATGTAAAAACATTTGCAAACCACCTTTTTCAATTTTATCCGCTAAATCAATGGGAAGATATTTAAGTTTTCCGAAAGTGCAGTAAGAGCATGGATCCTTTGTTTATAGTAGCCTTGATTCTATTTATAGTAGCGGCGGTTCTGGCTTATAAAATTGGGGCGCACAATGGCTCATTACAGCGGGACAAGTATTGGGAAGAGCAGATTCCTGGCATCAAGAAAGATACCATTGAACGATCGCGTGCTTCGCTCGGAGGGCAGTTTTCTGAACAATTAGCACCTTACCTGCCTAATTTCAAGTATAAGCCGACCGAATGCAAGTTTCTTGGCAAGCCGGTTGATCTGCTGGTGTTTGATGGATTGGATGAGAAAGATGTCCATGAGATCGTGTTTGTGGAAGTGAAGAGCGGCAGTTCAGAGTTGAATACTGTGCAAAGGAAGATCCGGGATGCGATAAAAGAAGGCAGAGTAAGATGGGATGAGTATCGAATCCCTAAAGAGCTGACCATCAAGAAGGGAGAGTAAATTTGAAAAACGTTGCCAGCAGGAAAACCCTATGCTATTTGATTCGGCAACTCAGATCTGGTGAGAATAAAATGCAGCGCAATCAACTCAATTTGGATGATAGGCCTCTTAGACAGAATAAAGCGTTTCTTAGAGCAGTTTATAACAATCAAAAAATAGAAGATGTTATTAGGTGGTTTGATAAGGTAGAGGGAAGCTCAGGGCAAAGACAGACTGATGAGAAAATGACTTTAGACAGATATATGCGTTTAATGACTCCTTCCTTCTATGCAGTATTGCAGACCGGTTCTCCCATCCCGGACGAAATAAGATGTTGTTCAAGAGGTGTTGATAAGCAAGGAGTTGAAAGATTTTTATGGGTCATAGCTCCATATACAGAAAGAAATTATGTGGTTGTATCAACATTATTTAAAAAATTCTACAAAGAAGATTTGGATAAAATTCCCGTGCTTGGATCCTTACAACAATATCATAGACGAATGGGTTGGGGATAAAATCTAACTCTTCAAAACTTTCTCTCTCAATAAACTTGATTTATGCTTCCCTACCTTAAATGCTTTGGCCCTTGCTATTTTGGGCTTTAAGCCTAACTGCTGCAATTTCATGGCTAATGTTTTCTCATCGATCTTATGGTCGTATCCTAAGAAAATTACATCTGGTTTTTTTTCGGTGATGATCCTGAAGTGATTGTCAGGATAACCGAATACTGCTTCATCGACAATCCGTATGTTCTTGATCAATTCCAAGCGTTCCTTTTCTGAGAAAATAATATCTTTCTTCTGTATCTGCTTGGTCTTGTCCCTGGCGATCACTACAATAAGATAATCGCCGTGCTTCTTGGCCTGCTGAAAATAATTCAGATGGCCTAAGTGTAATAGATCAAAAGTGCCGAAGCACATCACTTTTCTGGTCTTCTTCATCTTGAGGCTAATTTCGCTTTTTTGATGATTAAGTGAGCTCTGTTTTTATCTTCTTCTATAACTTCGATTTTTTCCAGCATAATTTTCTTGGTGAATAATGGGCAATCGAGAACTAATGATTCAAATTCTCCTCCTTCTCCGGCAATGTTTAAACCAAGTTTAGCATGCAGTTTTTGTAATTTTTCCACATCATCAATAGTGATTCTCCTTCCCAGCCAAGTTTTATCCAATCCTTCTGCAGCTACTGCAGTCAATATTATTTCAAACCCGTCAGCCAGTAAATCCTGCATATGTTTATCCTGCGGCTTGTGCCATAGGGGAGAAAATATTTTTAATCCGAGCCTGTCGCATATTTTTTCAATCCTATCCCGCTGGTAGGTAGAGAATAATGCTCCAGAAACGATGCCTTCGATCTGATATTGTTCCTTTGCTTTTTTGAAAGCTGTTTCCAGGTCTTTCAACTCAAATTCTTTTTCGCCTTTGGTCTTTTGGATAACTGTCGGCAATCCCATCGCTTCGGCCTGCATTTCCACTAATTCTGTTCCGGCAGTCTGAAACATATATGAATCTGGATTTTCTGATCTGATGTGGATAAGACAAGTTAAATCGTAGTTTTGCTGCTTCATGATATAAGCGGCGGCAGTGGAGTCTTTTCCTGAGGAAAACAAAACACCTAATTTTACATTGTGTGAAGGATAAAATGTTTTCAGATAGGCGGACTTTGAAGGAAATTTTTGCTGCTTTGCTAATTTTCCAATCGCATAATCAAATTTAGAGCCGTATTGGGCGGCAGTTTTCTTTCTGGAGGCATATTCTTTGGGGATTCCTTTTTCTAATGCTATTTCACGGAGAATAAATTTTGTAACTTCTCCTTTGATTTTGTATTTTCCGGGAATCTTTAACGCATAATCGACTAATGCAGTATCCAAGAAGGGAAGACGCAGTTCCATATTGTTGTCCATGGTAAGAACATCATCGCGATATAAGTCGCGCTCATACATCTTGCGCAATCCGGAGAGGCATTCCTGGTTGATGTTGGCTGAATTCTTGTGCCGTTCATATCCGGCAAAGATCTCTTCGCTGCCTAAGCCGGAGAATATGACCTTGCATCCGTCTTCTTTAGCCATCTCACAGGCGACGTAAAAGGTTAAAGCGACACCCACTTTTACTACGTTAGAATCCTCAATCAGCGGAACTATCCTCTGAAGGTAGTTGGGGATCTCTTCCAGCTTGATTTTTTTTATTTTCAGTTTTAGATCAAATTCTTTTGCGACTTTCTGCGCAGCTTCCAGATCAGAAGGGATGGTTCCAGAATCCGAATCAAGAACAGCAGTATAGCAAGTGAAATCATGCCCTTTGTCTTTAAAATATTTAGCCAGATAAGTGGAATCTATACCGCCGGAGAAAAGCAGGCCGAATTTTTTTTCAGGAATTCTTTTTTTTATGGCACGTTCTAATAGATCAGCAGTCTTTTCTTTGAGTGTTTCAAAAGATCCCTTGTGTTCAGGCAGATAGGCAAAGAATTCTCGATTGATTATTTCTATTTTATTTTCACTGATAGTATATTTGATTATCTGGCGAGGATTTAATTCTCGGATATCCAGAAATCCGATATTTTCCAAAGCTTTCTTTTCTGAAGCGAAAGCAAAGGTGTCAGTAGTATAAGAGTACCATAAAGGTTTTTCTCCTAAAATGTCCCTGACGAGGTAAAGATTATTATCTTTCCAATGAGCGAAAGAATACACTCCATCCAATTCATCTAATCCTTTTATGCCAAACTTATCTAAAAATAGTAAGAGCAGTTCTGCATCATTTTTAGCTTTGAATTTGTACTTGACATCAAGCTTTTTCCAATTGTAGATCTCACAATTAGCGACTAACAATCCCTCTTTCTTAATAGGTTGAGGTATATGCTCGACTACTGCGTGCAAGGCATGCCCTACTACATTTTTTTCTTTTAAGGGATAGAATTTCTTCAGATCGTGATGATGTTGGATCTCCTGCCCATTGGCAATGCCAAACCCGTCTTTGCCCCTATTTTGCAGTATGGCTAACGCTGTTTTTACTTTACTGAAAGCGTCTTTATCGTTGAATATGCCTATGATGCCACACATGTATACTGCAGAACATATTTATTTTATAAAAGTTTGTAAATATTAGTTGCGGAGAAAAGTTAATTATAAGTCTTTCCGCAACTAATGTTTGAAAAACATAAATTATTATAACTTAATTCGGTCTTTTATTATATTAGAGAAGAATAATCTTTAAAAACATCTTAAAGGGCATAAATAAAATGGAAAGAAAAACTAATCAAGATTTTACCAGTCCAGTCAGGATGTATGTTGCCCAACAGCTGCAGACGTCTTTTGCATTCGGCCAAAAGTACGGGGAAAAAACAGTAAAAACTTTTGAAATGCCATCAGCTAAATATGAAGTAAGGATAATGGAATGTTATTTAACAAAAAAAGAGGCCGGTGAGAAAAGCAACCTCGATCTATCACGGCCATTAAAGCCAAATTCAGGATTGTTTTTTTCTTCTTCGTGGTTTGAAGTTCATAAGATTAATGGCCGCGAGTTAGATGATTTAGTCGAAGAAAACATTTTTTTATATGGAGGAAGTAGTGAAGAGACAACACATTTCTTGCTTGAACTAGATGATAAACATAAGCATTTTTCTTACAGTAGAAGTGATCGGTTTGACCAGCCAGAAATATTTGATGATTCTGCTTACAAATCCAGGTCGCTTAATCAGGATGAACGAAATTTGCTAGACCATTTGATCAAACTAAAATTAGATGCTCTTTACCGCAGATGAATCTCTAATATATCCTTATCATGCAAGAGGTGTTTCAGGAACAGTCTCTGGCCGGGAAATTTAGCTGATTTCCCCCATACCCTGGCAAATTTGAATTTCTTGGCAAAATCTTTGTGCAGTTTGTTGCAGACATCTTCGATACTGGAATGGCGCTTGATGATCAGTGGTTTTTCCGTATCTGCATCTTTTTTAGGCTCTTTCAGGCAGACGCGCATAAAATCCATCTTTTCAAAGATCAATTCTTTCAACGGCTCAATGTTGATGCTCTGTTCGGCAGAGATGCAGATGTCGGCATTCAATTCCTTTTTGACCCGATCTACTTTTGCTGTATCAGCAAGATCCATCTTGGTCAGGCAAGTGATGGCAGGGACATATTTTTTATTGCCTTCTATAATATCAATAAAAGCATCAACATCAATAGGGCTGCGGATAAGCACGTCTGCGCTGACCATCTTAAACTCACGCATAATTTTTTTGATGGTTTCATCGTCGATTTCTGTTGGAACAGTCTTCCCTATGTTGATTCCGCCATAGGCTTTTTTCTTGATGAACACTTCAGGCCTGGTCCGGTTTAATCTAATGTTTGAATCCCATACTTCTTTCAGTATGGCAGGATGATGTTCAGGATGAGTCACGTCGACTACCACCAAGACTAGATCTGCGTTCAGGATGACGTTGAGGACTTCCTTTCCCCGCCCTTTTCCTGAAGCAGCCCCGCTGACAATTCCTGGAACGTCTAAAATTTGTATTTTTGCCTGCTTGTATTCCATCATCCCAGGGATGACCGTCAAGGTCGTGAATGCATATGCTGCAACTTCGGATTGGGCGCCGGTAAGTTTGTTCAGCAACGTTGATTTTCCTGAAGAGGGGAACCCTAACAAAAGTACCGTCCCATCTCCGGATTTACGGACGGAATAGCCATACTCTGATGCGCCAGTTTTCTTCTGGGTACGCATATCCTGTTTTTCTCGCAGCTGGGCGATCTTAGCTTTGACAATACCGACGTGTCCTTGAGTGGCTTTATTGTATTTTGTTTTCTTCAGCTCGTCTTCCAGTTCCTTGATCTGCTTGTTGTAATCGACCATGATGAATTTTTAATCAATCTTTATTGTATTATAATGTTTATTTCATCAGCCTATTTATTAGCAATATTTATAAACCAATCTGGTGATTATATCACATGTTCAATGAGACAGTAGTTGGTGCAGTACAAACCGCAAAATCTTATGGTTATCTGATAGTTGAAGGTATAGTGATTCTTTTAGTGGCGTTTGGATTGGGCATGTTGACGCAGAAGATACTTTCAAAGGTTTTGCGGGAAATAGAGCTTAACCATATCATGAGCAAAGTTGGAATAACCTACAATCTAGAGAAGTGGATAAGTGCTATCGTCTCATACATCATTTATTTAGCAGGTATTGTCATTTTCCTTGATCTTTTAGGAATCGCCCCATATGTATTATACTTGATCTTGGGAGCGGTCTTGATGCTGTTCATCCTAACTTTCATCGTAGGGCTTAAAGATGTCATTCCCAATTTAGTGGCTTGGGTGATCCTGCATAAGGATGAAAGGATAACCGTAGGCAGAAGAGTGGAAGTGAAAGAGATTTCCGGAAGAGTGGAAAAGATAGGATATCTTGAGACTGAAATAGTTACTGACCATGATGACACTTTGTATGTGCCTAATGCTTTGTTCTTGAAGTCTAAGTTTAAGGTTAAGAAAGAGTAATTGGATTCTTTATTAGAATCGGTACCCTAAGGCCATATAATTGCTTCCATGCACAAACGGCTGCTCAAATGGTGCTTGTCTCAGCTTAAATTAAGCTTGTTTTATTTTTTTTATTAAATTTCAAGCAGCAAAATGTTTATTAACTTTATATTATATCTAACCCCTAAAAATGAGGAAAATATTGTTATTAGGTTCATTATTGGTTGTCATTTTATTCTTAGTTTCTTGCGCTCCTGGTGATAAAGCCCTGGCCGGACAGGCTACTGGGGCCTTGTGTGGAGATGCGAAGACCTATCTTGGTGAAGAGTGTGATGACGGAAATACTGTTGCTACTGATTATTGTTCTTCACAATGTACATTTACTTCTAAAGTCTTGAAAGTAAAGGTAAGATTTGTTAAAACTTGTATGACAGAAGCCTATGGAACCGTATGCACTAGCGATTTACAAAAGGACAATTATCAAAATACGTTAAATGGAGCTAATGATATCTATGCAAGAAGTTTTTCTAAAATAAGGTTTGTAGTAGATCCGACGACAAGTTATGATTTTGTAAAAGATAATCTTATTGCTTCAAGGATGTTATTTAATAAACCCGTATCTGAGATTATAACTACGACTATAAAAGACCTGAATAATGATGGCAAATTTGATGGTAATGATGCTAAAACTTTTATTCTAAAAGATGGAAGCAATACTAGTGGAGCAAGAAACACATTTGCTTCACAGTATCCGGGAAGTTTAGTTGTTTTTCTTTTAGCAAATCAAAATCTAGAACCAAAATATGATGATTCCTCAGGACATTGGATTGTTGATAAAGCTAGTGGCGGGTTTTCCGGTTGTGGTGGTAGTTATATCGCAATGCCGCCTGGAGGCGGTGGCGGAAATCTTTTCGCTCATGAGAGCGGGCATTTCTTTTGTACGCCTCACACGTTTAGCGGTAACCGACCTAAAACTATAGGAGAAGCTGTAGAATATATTAATGGAAAGATCGCGAAAGGTGTTGATCCAAATAATATAGCGGGAATACAAGGTTACTATGATTTGGATAAAAATTATGATGTTTTAGATACCCCTGCAGATCCCGGCACTAGCTTATTTGCAAGTGTTTATGGTGATAAATGCGATCCTGACCTAAGCAAAACAGTTGAAGTTCCCGTGACATTGGATTCTGGTAACAAGGTATATGTCTTCCAAGCGGACAGAACAAATATCATGAGTTACTACAAAGGATGTTTTCCAGACGTTGTCCATTTCAGCCCAAGTCAAGTCGCAAAGCACCATGAAACGCTGCGAACAACTAAAAGTCGTTTAATAACTGGTGTTGCGTCAAGCTTTGCGGAGAACTACTCTGATGTTGAGATTGAACAAAAAGAGGAGGTGACATCGGATAAACAGCTGATGGTCGAACATAAATTGTTTAGTTTCTCCTCTAAATGTGGTAACGGTATTAAAGAGACTGGCGAAGAATGTGATGATGGAAATGCCGTCAATACTGATCTTTGTACCAGTGCGTGCAAATGGGCTAAATGCGGAGACGGATTTCCACAGAAGCCTAATCGTTACAGGATGGTGGAAGAGTGTGATGATGGAAATGCTATCACTACTGATTTTTGTAAGAGCTGTAGGATATCTAAGTGCGGTGACGGAGTTACACAGAATCCTAATGCTTATTGGGAATTGGAAAAATGTGATGATGGTAATACTAACAATACTGATTCTTGTACCACCTTATGCCAATACGTAGTTCCTAAATGTGGTGATGGAGTTGTACAGAAGCCCAATGATGCTGGCGTAATAGAACAATGTGATGACGGAAATACGGCGAATACAGATGCTTGTTCTAATAGTTGCTTATGGGCTGTCTGCGGGGATGGGATTGCACAAGCGCCCAATGCTCAAGGATATATCGAACAATGTGATGATGGGAATGCTATCTATAATGATGCTTGTAACAATGTATGTATAAAAACTAAATGTGGAGATGGAACTTTGCAGCAACCTAATGGTTATGGACAAAAAGAATTATGCGATGATGGAAATACTGTCAATACTGATTCTTGTACTAACACTTGCCTTTGGGCTGTCTGTGGAGATGGAATTATACAACCACTCAATATCCAAGGATGGAAAGAACAATGTGATGATAGCAATATCGTTAATGGGGATGGCTGTTCTAGTACTTGTCAATTAACTTGATTTCCATACAAACATTTCTAAGAAATATTATTAATTCTTCAAACTTTCCAGCAAGCTGACTACGTCCCACAACTGGGTCCTATGATATGAAGGCAGGTTCAGGGAGTTTAATTCTTCCAATTCAGAAAGAGCCTTTTCTATGGTCAATTCCGCATCCTGATTCAGTATAAGGACGACTGTATTGATTTTCTCTTTCAATCTCTTGTTGGAGCCAAATTCTTCCCGCAGCTCTTCCAGGCGAGCGACGACTTCCTGCAAATTATCATTCATTTTTCTTTTCCTGCATGATCTCTTTCTGGATATCTCCAATGCTTCTTTTAAGCTTTTCTTCCTGGGAAAGATAATTTTTGAGCCGCAGCTGATTCATCTCTTTATTTTCAGCCAATTCTTTGAAAACTGCGTCTTTCGGAGAAGCTACCATGATATGCCCCATGATCTTGTAACATTTTTCAGAAGTCTTGATCTCTTGCAAGGCAGATTCAAGTTCGATCAATGTATTTTGAAGCTGTTGTTTTTGTAAAAGAAGATTCTGCAGATTCTGCTGAAGCAGTTGCAGCTGGGCTATTGTAGATTGATCCATCGTAAACCTTCTTAAAAAAGGAAAAAATTATCTGGCTTTAACTTTAACTACGGTGCGGCGATCCTTGTAAAGAACTTTGCCTCCGCAATAAGGGCAGCGAATCTTCACCCTAGTGTACTCATCCTCGACTTTTTTCCCGCAATCGAAACATACGTAATACATTTTGCACCTTAGTTAGTAGTATATGCCTTGCTGGCAAATTTAACATCACATTTTTGGCATTGCCATATGCCCAAAGCTAGACGCTTTACGCTAGTCTTGTTACAGGAAGGGCATTTATGCTTAGCTCGCTGCAGATCTTCAGCAGCAGCAAATTTTTTCTTTAAACTTGGTCCGTACCTTGCTCCGAATCTTTTTGTGGATGACATTTTTATTATGAGTAGGGCTGCCCGGCTTTTTTATTTCCGGTGGTGATAGTAAAGGTGGGGCTGCCCGGATTCGAACCGGGGTTCAATGGTTTTTTTGTATTTTCCGGTCATCGCCGAAGCTCACCCAAACCATTAGTGATAGTAACCCAAAGGTAACCTAGTGACCTTTACCAGGCTACACTACAGCCCCATCTACTTTATTTATAAATATATCGCTCAATTCCACCCCCTTTAAAAGATTTGTGGTGCAAAAGGAGATTTATCTCAAAGCTGACAATTCTTTAGGGGAAGTAGTAAGTATTTTTGCCTTCCGGTCGAATAAAAGAGTATCTTCTATCCTGATCCCGTATTTTCCCGGGAAATAGATGCCCGGTTCTATAGTAAATATGTGGTTGGCCTGAATAGTTTGTTTCGCTTCTTCAGAAAAAGAAGGAGCTTCGTGGATCTCTACCCCCACTCCATGTCCAAGGGAATGGATAAATTGTGAAGAAAATCTGCCCAGATGCTTACGTGATGCTTTCTCAAGCGCGGCGAAAGGCTTGTTTTTGGCAGCTTCCCCTATTGTTTTTTCCTGAGTGCTGCGCAGCAGTTCGTAATGTTCCTTCTCTGATCGGCTTGGCCTGCCTAGGTACAAAACCCGGGACATGTCTGAACAATAATTCTTATAGCATGCGCCGAAATCAAGCTGCAGGAATCCTTTCTGTAGTTTTGCTGAAGAGGTTACATGGTGAGGTACAGCGCTGTTTTTTCCTGAGCCCACGATAGTAGGGAAAGCCAATTCTGCATCATGTTCGCGGATGAATCTTTCCAAAAAAAAGGCGACATCGCGTTCTGTCTTTAATTTCTGCGAGGAAAAGTTGCCGGTTAACGCATTATACGCTTGCGAAGTGATAGAACAGGCTTTGCTTATTTTCAGTATTTCTTGCGGGGTTTTTTGCGCACGTAAGTCTTGCAGGGTTGAAGAAACATCGATAAGTTCCGCCCGAGGATACAATTTCTTTAATTTTTCAGCATATTGCAGGGAAAGGGAAGATTTGCATACCCCTATTTTCTTTACTTTTTGGTCTGCTAACTTACTTTCCCAATCTTTTTGCAGATGAGTTACAGCAATTCCTGAAAGCTTTGGCGGCAGGTCTAGTTTGGAAAGATATAGTTCAGCGGAAGAAGGAGTTATCAGCAATAAGGCAAAAGAAGGCTTCATCTGGGCGAAATAGATAATATTTGGATCGGGATGGACTAAAAAGGCAAGATCGATACCTTCTTTGTTCAGATAAGATTGGAAGGAGAAAAGTTTCATGTTAATATCCTAATTATTTGTTTTCTGCTTTGAGAATCTGCTGAATCTGTTTCTTTAAAACAGGAAGTTCTTCTTTGATAGTATACCATACTTTTTCTAAATCAACACCAAAATAAGCGTGAATCAAGATATCACGCATGCCGGCAATCCCTTTCCATTCTGTTTTAGGATACTTTTTCTTAAAATTGGATGCAAGTTGTTTTGTTGCTTCCCCTATTATTTCTATAGCTCTGGCGACCGCATATTGTTTTTCTTTATCTTTGAAAAAATTTTCCTTGGAGATATTACTCATGAATTTTTCAATTAGTTCGATTGTATCCAGAATGTCTTTGATGTAAAGTTCCGGCTTTCGAATCATAATATCCGGACCTCATCGGATAAAATTTCTTTCTTGATCAAAGGCTTGATAGTTCCATATTCAACTAAATCAACCTTTTTCTTTAGTTTTTCTTCTAGCTTAACTTTAATTCCCGCAAATTCCAATAAGCCCATTTTTTTTTTAATCTTTACTAGTAGGTCAATATCACTTCTTTTTTGGGCTTGGCCTCTGGCGTAACTGCCAAAAATGCCTGCTTTTATCACCCCATTTTTCTTTAAGATTGGCACAGCTATTTTGGCGATCCTTTGAAGCTTTTTGTCTGTTATTTTCATAGAAATAAGAAAGAAATTGCACTATTTAAAAGTATCCGCTTAAACCTAATAGTGCAAATAAGGTTTATATGATAAAATAAGAGCAGTATATCATCAAAAAGGTTATATACTATAAGTGATTACTTAAACAAAAAGTGGTATAATCAAAAAGGTTATACTTATACTATTAGTTTAAAAAAAATAGGTACAGAAGGAAACGCAGAAGGAAACGCCTTTCTTACCTTTTTTAAAGTGCAAAAGCGTTAAAAAATGAGGTGTTATAAAATGAAAAAAATATTAGTATTAATTTCTTTAGTAGTTATGTTTTTGTTTGTAGTTTCCTGCGCTCCTAGTGATGAAGCTGTGGCAGGACAAGCATTGCGAATTTCGACCAGCGGGTCTGCTGACTTGACGGTGGAATCTCTTCAATTAGCATTTGTAAAAAATGTATCAACCGGAAATAAAGACCTTCAATACACTGTTGTTGTGAAGAACGTTGGAACTGCTTTATATAATAATAGGGCAAAAGCTCTTACTTATTTCAAGTTGTTACCAAATATGACTGAATTGATCCTGGTGCCTTTTCTGGATGTTGGAGCCAGTGCCACAAGCGTAGGAAAATTTAGTTATTATCCTTGGATGCAGGGACAACTTTGTAAAACACTTGGCCAAGTTACTGTGTATGTAAAGGCCGATATTACAAATATTGTGCCTGAGACAAACGAGAATAACAACGTTAAGCAATTAGACCTGCTTTGTGGAGCAGACTTGGTTGTTAATTCAATCAATTATACGCTGTTGCCTAACCCGACCACCGGAAAGAAAGATGTTGAACTTTCTGTTACGTTTAAGAATCTAGGTAAGTCTTGGTCAGCATTCGCTACCGATTATGATATACTTGCGGTTGGTACAATAAATCATTTGCAGGTAAAAGATGCTGTGCTTCCATTGGCACCAGGGGCAGTAAGTTCCGTAGTAAAGTATACATACACCCCTAATACTTGCCCACACGCTTTGACCTTAACTGCAGATTATTTGGATAGTACGGTAGAGTTAAACGACGGTAACAACGCTAAGCAGGTACAGGTGACTTGTTAGTCACGCCAACCTTAGCAATTTTTTATTTTTTTCTTAACTTTTTCTTTTCTGCTTCATTTTACACCAATAAATAGCTAGAATCTTGTGCAAAGCCTAACTCTCCGCAACCCTTATAAATTATAAAAATAACATTCTGCCTGTGAAAAAAGCAGTTCTAAGCAATGGATTGACGATACTTTATTATCCTAAAAAAGGCAATTCCGTAGTAGTGGAAGTGATGATAAATGTCGGCAGCTGCCATGAGAAAGATGTTGAACGGGGAATTTCGCATTTCCTGGAGCACATACTTTTTGAGGGAACCAAAAAAAGACCGACCAATAAAGAGATTTCCAATGAAATCGAACGTATCGGCGGTGATTTCAATGCTTATACTTCAACTGGAAAAACGTGTTTTTATACTAAAGTGCTGAAGAAGCATTTTTCCATCGCCGTGGATGTTTTAGCTGACATTCTGCAGAATCCGCTGCTGCGCGAAGAAGATATCAAAAAAGAAAAGAATGTGGTGTTGAAAGAGATCGCCATGATCTATGACGAACCGCGGTATTACCAGTGGATTTTATTGCAGCAAAACCTGTTTGAGAAGCATCCCTGTAAATTCCCCACTTATGGTGATGAACGGGTAATAAAGGCGCTGAATGCGAAAAAAGTAGGAGATTTCTTCAAAAAACATTATGTGCCGAATAATATGGTAGTTTCTGTTGTCGGCGAGGTGCCAAATTGGAAAAAGGAGATTGAAAAACATTTTGTGCTTGGAAAAGGAAAAGTCCATAGATTGCTCTGTCCTATGGAACCGGCATTGAAGGAAAATAAAAAAGTGCTGGTAAAGAAAAAGATTTTCAACACTCATCTGGTCCTTGGATTCAAGGCGGTACCGCGGGCGCATCCTGATTCCTACATCTTAGATGTTATCAATGGGGTGCTGGGAAGAGGACAGAGCGGGAAAATGTTTACAGAGATCCGCAGCAAGCGCGGTCTTGCTTATGATGTGGGAACACAAGTTTTGACGGAGAGTAATTTTGGCTATTTTGCGGCCTATGCGATCATCGACAAGAAAAATGTGGGATTGGTCAAAGAACTTATGTTAGATGAGATTAAAAGCTTAAAGGATGTTTCCGCAGAAGAAGTGAAAGAAGCCCAGGATTTTATCGAAGGGGATTATTTATTGGAGATTGAAGATTCCCAGAAAGTTGCAGATCAGCTCTTATTCTGGGAGCAAGTGAAGAAAGCGGAAGAGATGGAGGAGTATTTATCAAGGATCAAAAAGGTAACTGTCAATGATGTGAAGAGAGTAGTTGAAAAATATTTTAAACACTATGTGCAGGTAGTTTTGGAAGGGAAGTGAGAGGTCAGAACAAACAAAATATGGATCAATCAAACTTCAGACGACTGGGCATATCTGCTATTATTATTTTGATCTTTTTAAGTGGTTGTAGCAGCGGGCCTGAAAAGATAACTCAACCAGAAAATATAGTCGTATACGAACCGGAATCGGTTTCTGAAACGTCTGAAAATATAATCCCTGAAACTGATGACACCTTAGTCAAACCGGTTGCAAAAATATTATCATTCTCTTGGAAGAAAGACAGCGGCTCAAGGGTAGTAGATGGATCCGTTCCTTTTGTCCATCGTTTAAAGGATGGAAAAGTACGCTTGTATTATTGTAACGCTAAAGGGATATTGTCAGCTGTTTCCAGCGACGGCCTAACTTTTGTAAAAGAGCAAGGAATCAGAATCGCTCCAGGGACCGGATTTGAATTGATTGTCTGCGACCCGACTATAGTCAACCTTCCGGATGGAAAAATAAGGATGTATTACAAAGGTGCTAATAGCCAGAACCCTGGACCCGGGCAATCCATACATAAAATTTATTCTGCGATATCTTCAGATGGATTGATTTTCCAAAAAGAAGGGCTCCGGATAGATTCAGAGACTAACGGCGACAATGGTTGGGCTTCTGTTCCTGATGCAATAATCCTTCCTGACCGCAGAGTTAGGATATATTATGTAACCGCAGCGGGAATGCAGCATGGAATTGGATCAGCTATATCATCTGACGGCCTTAATTTTGTAAAAGAATCAGGAATCAGGGTTCCCAATTTGGTAGATCCTGCATTGGTTAAGATGGGTGATAAATACTTACTTTTTGCGGCGTCTATAGATGAAAGATTTGCCAAAGTTCCGAAGGGGATATATTATTTAGAATCGTCTGACGGGCTTGAATTCGGCGAACCAGTGGCAGTTTTCCAAGGAAATGATGTGTACGATCCATCTGTATTGAAGATTGATGAAAATACAGTTAGGGTGTTTTACGGAAAAGTCTTACCTCCACAACTTCCTGCGGTAGAAAGCCATACTGGACAAATTGTAGAATAAAACTCTTTTTTAATTTTATTTTAAATTATAGTTGATATTTTCCAGAAGATTAAACATATGCTTCTATCGATATCTTATCTAACTTCACTTTATTCTTCCTAAAAGGTTCTAGAAGAGCATTTATCTCTTTAGCTAACGCATTCTTCAAGTCTAAAGGATGGACTTTTTTCTGCACGAAAGCTTCTTCAAGCTCTTCATAGCTGCTGAAAGAGATATTGCCGCCGAATTTAGCCGGGCGCTCAATCACAAGCTTTTCATTTTTATCTTGTTTTAGGGTCATGACTACTAACTTCAGGAAAGCAAGAACGCCGTTGTCTTCCACTTTGCCTTCTTCACAGTATGCGCCGCGTATTTTCTCTTGCACGCTTTTTTCATCGTCCAGGAGATCTATCTTTGATTTAGGATCGGAAGCTGACATTTTTTTTCCGATAAGGCCTGGAATCAGGGGAGTCATCACTTCTACTCTGGAAGGGTATCCTACTTTCGGCAAATATTCTCGGGCGTACATCAAAATTTTCCGCTGGTCAACTCCGCCGTACTGAACATCTGCACCTAAATATTGCTCGTCCAAGGCTTGCATCAGAGGGTAGATTATTCCACTCAACTTGGGACTGTCACCAAACTTGACTACTTCTGACGCTGCCTTCGTCGCATCGTGGATCGAAGTCATGGTAGATAGTTTTAACGTATCAAGGATGTAATCTTTCTTGAGCTGGAATTCTGAACCTTTAACAATCTCAATGTTTTTTGCATCCGCGCCAACCGATTGGAACATCAGAGGGATAACGCTAGAATAATACTTGTAACGCTTTTCTAAAACATCCCAAGGACAGTTGTCTAAGGCACCGTGAATATCTGCTAGTAAGACTTTTACTTTGAATCCTGCTTTGAGAAAATCTGCCATCTTGAGAACCCAGACATAATATCCTATGTGCGGTCTTCCGGTTACAGCGGTCCCCAGATAGACCACGGGTTGCTTTTTCTTTTTTAATAGGTCAAGAAGTTCCGCTTCGGTGACTATTTCCTGGGTATTGCGCTTGATCAGGGCAAGTTTCTGTTCTGAATCCATACCAGGCTGGAAAGATGGGAGATTTAAATATTTAATGGGGAAATTTCAGGGATATGATAATTCTATCTCCATAAGAGTTTTATATAATCGAAACAATTATATAATTGAAAGTGTTATATAATTATTAACAAAATTGAGGTGTTTAGAATGAGAAAAATATTATTATTCCTTTTATTATTAATTGCGATTTTATTCTTAGTTTCTTGTGCTCCTGGCGAAGAAGCTGTAGCTGGAGAGGCAACAAGGGTTACTCGCTGTGGTGATGGGATAAAGCAAGCGCCAAATGGTTACGGAGTTATGGAACAATGTGATGACGGAAATACTAACAGTACTGATACTTGTTCTAGTTGCTTACTAACTGCCTGTGGCGATGGTATAACACAGCCACTTAATGGTTACGGAAAAGTGGAACAATGTGATGACGGAAATGCCATAAATACAGATGCTTGCTCGGCTGTATGTAAATTGACAAAATGCGGAGATTTTGTAAAGCAAGTACCTAACGGTGACGGACAAATGGAA
>CAYIZT010000018.1:0-19353 GCA_964368095.1 uncultured Methanosarcinales archaeon | reverse complement strand
CGAACATGCCATCGGTCTATTGACCGATGGTCCGCCCAGTCCTATTTTGACAAACAGCAACTCATTGATAGACAGAATCCCGATTTAAGTTCAGGATGTATTCATAAAACGCAAATTCAGCCGGATTCAAGGCCTGGTATAAACTCAATAGTTTTATTTTACTGGTATCAATCTCCTGCGGATTTAAAAATTCATACTTTAGATCTTTTATCTCTTCACGGGCTTCTTCGGTCAGAGATATGTAAGCCGCATTGTCATCATCGTTAGAGATAGGTTTTGGCGGCTGGTAATCCTCTTCTTCAGGCATGAAAGTCATGCGGCTATACCAGTCTTTAGTCTCACTTTCATCGCCAGTAAACTGCCGCATCCGATTTTCGTCTAATCTGAGATAGCGCAATGAGGCAGGGACATGATCTTCTGCTGCTCCCATCTCTTCTTCTAATTTAATTTCAACCGGATTATCCGCTTCTTTTTCAAGGACCGATTCCTTTTCTTCATCTTCGCTAACACCAAGAACCCTGCCGGGAAATTCCTGCGTGGAGAGAGAACCCGACTTAGGATTTGCCGTAGAATGTTCCGATCTAGATTTCCCTCTCTCAGCTACCTCTTTTATAATCTCTTGCAGCACTTCTTTTTAACACCAAGCTTTTGGCAGGGTGTGTTTATTTAAACCTTGCTTATTGCGAGAAAGTAGTAAATTATAACCTTTGGGTAGCCATTGAAAGATTATTGTGAGCAGTAGTATATTTAGGATCTATCTGAAGAGCTTTGTTGTAATCAGAAATTGCTCCGATAAGATCGCCAAGATTTTCTTTAGCAATTCCTCGGTTATTGTAAATAGCAGGAGAGCCAGGATCTATCTGAAGAGCTTTGTTGTAATCAGAAATTGCTCCTTTAAAATCTCCCAAATGCATTTTAGCAACCCCTCGGTTATTATAAGCAATGGCATAGTTAGGATCTATCTGAAGGGCTTTGTTGTAATCAGAAATCGCTCCTTGAAAATCTTCCAAATTTTTTTTAGTACTCCCACGGCTATTGCAAGTACTAGCAACAAGATAAATCAAATCCTTCTTTGCATAATTCTGACGTTGGAATTCAGTTAATTCGACACTGAATCCAGACGGAGTAGTATTTTCGACTGCAATCCTTGAACCATTTCTGGTAATAAGAACATTTAAGACATGAGGGTTACCTTCATCAGGATATCGTTTACCTTCAAAAACAGCCAAATCCAATCCCAGCCGGACTCCTAAAACGCTGTATAAGGAGGTCAATCCAAGGCAATTGCCTACTGCCCTATTGCCTGCCAACTGATTGTCGATAACTGTTGCTAGAAGATAATCACCATTATATCGGTCTGATCTTGATCTCCACAAGTAGTAAAACAAGGCTGCTGCGGTACAAAAAGAGCTTGTCCCTAATGCATTGTCCCGTCGCTCAAAACCTTGCTGCAGCAGATCTAATTTCCTTTGATAAGCAGCAACTTCTTTCTCGCTTTCCAAGCCTGAAACTACTAACAGCGCTCTCTCTACCGAGCATTCGCCTGCTTTTAATTGTTCAATGGTCAAACTTTCCAGGTCTTTCATTTTATTTTAAATTATCTAGGAGTCAAATGCAGTGGCAAGATTTGGTTGTAATCTAATAGCTTTATCAAAATCTTGCTTCGCTCCCACAAGGTCCCCTAAATATTTTTTTGCGACGCCTCGGTTATATAAGGGATTTGCATAATCTGATTTTAACTCAATAGCTGTGTTGTAATCTTCTATAGCTCCAGCAAAATCTCCTAAATCTATTTTTACATTTCCCCGGTTATAATATGGATTTACATAATCTGGCTTTAACTCAATCGCTGTATCATAATCATGCAACGCTCCCAAAAGATATCCACTGTTTATTTTTGCGACTCCTCGGCTGTTGAAAACGTCGGAAACTAGATACAGCAAATCTTCCTGTTCATACCCTAGTCCTTCTACACTATCAAAACCATACAGTTCAGTATTTTCTATGATCATCTTTTTTCTATTTTTACCAGATAGTAAAAGGCTTAGGATATGTATTTCATTATATAAAACCGCTAAATCCAGTCCCAGCCTTGAACCCAAAACGCTGTATAGCGAAGTCAATCCTACACCATTTCCTACCGCCTTATATTTGTCTTCATCCAATTGAGCGTCAATTACTTGCGCAAGTAAAAAATTGCCGTTACACCTCTGCGGTTTTGTTTCCCACAAATAATCAAATAATGCTTGTGCGGCGTTATATTGGCTATCTTCTGGTTTATCAAATACTTTATTTATAACTCGATCCAGCAACGAGACTTTTCTTTTAGCGCGCCATGGGGTAAAACCATCCTGCATCCGATCCAGCTTCCGCTCATAGTCAGAGACACCTCTTTCATCCAAACCTGAAACTACCAATAAAGCTCTCTCTACCGAGCATTCGCCCGCTTTCAGTTCTTCAATGGTTTTGTGTTCAAGATCCATTTTCAGTAGTTGCCTCGTATCCTTCTTGCTGCGCTGCTAATTGCACATATTTCTTTTCATCACGGATGACATCGTCAAAGTGCAAGACGCTCCTTTGGATAGGAACATCTACCAGCTTCCAGCTTAAGCTTTTGTCACTGTCCACGGCAATGTGCACATAGCGTTTAGTCTTGGGAGTGAGCTGCCGCGTCTTTGCATCTAAGAAATATTCATCCCTCCAGGTGTCTGGATGAAGGATGGTTATTTCGCCGTTCTGTTCCAGATGACGCTTATGCACGTGTCCGAAAATGTATATCTTATTACGGTGAAGTTTCTTTTTCCTTTTCTTTTTGAAAACATCGACTATTTCGTCTATATCCCAGTGGACATGTTTCCAGCGGCGATAAAATTCGCGCAATAATTCGCGAGGGAAGGTATAAGTCGGATCGGAATAATATCGTATAGGATAATAGATCAGGCTTTTCAATAAATACTGCAGGCCCTGCCTGGTTATCACTCTTTCCACTGATTTGTGGTGTGAGAATATAGCAGGACGCGGAGTGGTACGTTCCAGCATAGGGTATTGTTCTTTCAATATCATAAATTTGCTGATCAATCCTAGAGAGACCCAAGGGATGTTTAGTATTTTTTTTCCTTTATAATCTAGGAAGAGGTGATCTTCGCTTACTTTATTGAGGAAATCGTATTGATGCCCATGTTCAGCATGCACGCCATGCTCGTTATAATAGAAAGAAAAGATGACATTCTCTGAACTTTCTAAAACTGCTTTGATGCTTTCCTGAACCTCAGGATGCACTAGATCGGCATCGTGATTGCCTACGACCATAAATATCCTGTTCTTCTTTTCTTGCGCGAATCTTTTCAGCGCTTCAAAGACAGAAGCATGGGCATTGTAGATCAACCTGAATTTAGCTAAGGAGACCTCGCTGGTGACATGTCTTGGATACGATGCAGCATTGTTCACTATGTACGGGCATTTCAAGAAATCAAAAGTATCGCCGTTGAGGACCAGATCTACCGGAACATTTTTGTTGCAGAGCGAATAGATAAGTTTGGAAAGACTGTTGTCGCTGATGAAATCGTCAGTGAGCGTCCCTCCGCCCATTTCAATATCTCCCAAAATGATTATTTCTTTTTCCATGGTTTATGTACCTCTACCCCTAAAGAGAACTTGTTGAAATCATCTAAGGCTCCATCAAAATCACCTAATTCAAGCAAAGCTTCTCCTCTAAGATCATAAGCAGGTTCATGATCCGGCATCAGAACAATCGCTTTAGTGTAATCCTGGACCGCTCCGATTGAATCTCTTGCTTTTTTCTTCACAAACCCTCTTGATAATAATGCAGCTGAGACTAAAGCAACTAAATCTTTTTTCTGAAAGCCATGCTTTTCTTTCTCTTCTAAACTCGCAATATCAAAACCTTCTGGTATCGTGTTCTCAACAACAATTTTTTCCTGACCACATGATAAAAGAGCGAGGATATGATTATAACTCAATAAAACTGCCAGATCCAACCCCAGTCTTGCTCCCAGAACACTATAAAGTGAAGTAAGTCCTAGACAATTTCCTATCGCTTTATCGTTATCTTTATCCAATCTGTTGTCAATTACTTGAGCTAGGGTAAAATCGTCACCATATAATTTTTTTTCTCCGACATATAAATATGCAAACAATTGTTGTGCGGTTTCGTAGTAATCTTGCAGTTCAAACTCTCCAAGCTGTTCATACCATTGCACAAAACCATTTTCCAGGCCATCTAACTTTCGCTGATAAGCTTTAACCCCGCTTTCATTTAGACCAGAAACTAACAATAGTCCGCGTTCTACCGGACATTCGCCTGCTTTTAATTGTTCAATCGTCAAACTTTCCAGGTCTTTCATTTTATTTTATTTGCAGTTAGTTTTCTTGCATCATCTTCTGCTGAAACATCTAGTTCTGCTTGTTCATCAGTAAATTTATCTTCCTGTATAGGAATATTTTTTGCACTAGGATTTTTTCCAGTATCAGGATTTGCAATCCTTAGTTTAGGTACATTACTTGCAGAGTTATAGCTAGAGTTTTGAGCGATATAGTGTATTGCGTCTGATCCCTTTGCAATAACTTGACTTTGCAGAGGATGTTTCTTATGTTCCTTATATAGTAAAGCTATGTTGCCTATGATCGCAGGTGAAATCCAGCCAAATAAAAACATTCCAGTCATGTAATCTAATGCTCCACCTAATACTACGCTTACTGCCATAACTGATAGACCAATATTACCTATGTTATTATTATGTATTACTTTCCATTCACTAAAACTGGGATTTATATTATACCATACATCAACATCTTGTCTGGTCGGAATCTGATAAAGATGCATAACTCTCTTACTGCTTAAACGATCTTCAGCCAAATTCCGATCAGCTAGTATTTCTAAGTTGCCTTGATTCTCCCGGACATAGACATTAGCAGGGTTTCCATTCCTATGCCTAACAATGGTTTCCCTTCTAAACCCTAAGTCTTCTAGGGCATAATTTAATCTTCCAGCAAAAAATTTATTTTCACTATCATAATGTCCATTTTCCGCCAGCTCTTCCAGCACAGCTTTCGCTTCCTGGTGCTGCTTACGAAGTACACTTTCCCGTTCGTTAAATCTATAGACCATTTTCTTTCAGGTATTCCTCTATCGCGCATTCTACTAGATGCGATTTATTGCGATGACTATTGCTATTTCTAAGCTGTTCCTGCATCTTGGCTACTGTCTCCTCTTTCAGCGAAAAGCTTACAGTCAGTCTCATGGTGCACGTACCCCACGACCGGCGTAGCCGTTACTGAGATTACCGCTGCTACCAAGGTTCAAGCTACCACTACCGCAACCAAACCATGTCGCCCTTGTTTCGGTACAATCTTCAGCTTTCACTGGATTAGTAGGGAACCAGATTATAGCCGGCTTTTGGAAATACTGCCCAAAGTTTACTAAAACTGATGGATCAGCTAAACCTGTAAATTGTCTCAGAAATTTAGATACAAGCGGATGTTTCAAACCCTTTTCTAATGTCATATATTCTAGTTTTTTCTTTAGAGGCCATATTCCACTAACTTTTTGGAATGGCAATTCTGTTCGTGGACGAGAAGCATTAATATTATTTGTACCTCCATGAACAGGAAAATCAACATCATGAGGATAGTGAATGATTCTCTGATGATTATAGTCGATTACCGTGTTCTGAGCATGCCATCCTGTTCCGTTGCCTCCGTCTTTATATTGATGCAATAATTTATTAGCTCCTGGATTATTTCTATACTTAAATAAGGCAGCTAGCAAAGGGATGGTAAGATTACTTGGAAGCAAGAAATATCCTTCCGACTCACAATGTTTAATCGCTTGACCCATGGTAAAGTATTGAATATTCCCATTACTATTGCGGAAGACATCCTTCATCACTAACAATTCTCGATATGACTCAACTACTTTTCCATCAGCATCGAGACTAGAAATTCCTTCTAGCAAAAGATGTTTTTCATCGTAATCGTGTACTTGAGAATCTCCAAACAATATTAGATCATCTCCTCGCATGCATAGATCAGTCAGAAGATCAGCTAAACTTTTTCCATTCTTTCTGTAACTGCTTCCAATTTTCCACGCTGCCAAGGCAGTTTGCCAAGCTTCTTCCTTTTTATACTGCCTGGCGATGCCTAGCGCAGTCAACTCTTCCGGTATGCCTGCTAAAGCATTTGTCTCAAAAATTCTCCGGGCCTGCTCCGCATCGTATCTGGTCATTTTTATCTTCATAGCTCCAGTATGCGATTACGGGCACGGATAGAATCGAATGCCTCTTGCATTTTTCCTTTTATCAACTGCTTTTTTTCTGCTGCCGCCCCGCTTTTAGAGGCGAGATATTGCCCTACACAATACAAGGTGATTGCAAGAGGAGCATTGCCGGAACGCAAAGTATCTTCCGCTCTGGCCAAGACTTCGTCTAGTCTTCCATACACCGGAGTCATAATCGCATCAAAATTAGGGTGAACAAGAATAGTTGAACTGATAGCGGTTAGCAAGTATCCATATTGCTCATCTGCTTTCTCTGCATCATTTGCATCTGCAGCTTCCAAGATTTTATCCACCCTGGATTGGGCTGCAAGAGCTTCTACTTCCGCTCGGAAAGGCTCATACTGCCGGTTAAAATCCTGATTCTTTAAGATCCTCTGCTCTCCCAAAGAGCCCATGGTTTTTTGCAGACATTTTTCTAAATAAGACTGCAGCAAGGGAATGTCATCTAACTGCGCGTAGACTCGTGTTTTCTCGTATATTTCAGGAGTAGATTTTGGGTTCATTTTTAGCCTCTTTTAAACTAATAATTCCTATTAGATTCTATTAGTTATTTATAAATCTTTTGCTAATTTCACCACTAAACAGTACTCACTAGAAAAATATATAAATGCCCTAAAATCAGGGTTATCTCGCTTAAAAGAAAATGACTGACTTCGAAGCATTAGGTTATAGAACTGGAGAATTGAATTTACCTGGATTAGATGTAATAGTACAGCTTGGCCCAGACCAATATTTCAGGGATGACGGCATAGTCAGTGATTTAGGCGCTCATGCACAAAGTATATACCACCAGCTATGTGGGTTTTCTTATCAAGGAGAAATTCCGCCTGCTTATGGAATTCATTTACCTACTAATATTGGGGAGAAAAAGTTTTCAACTATTTTTATAAGAGATATCGACCCTATCACCAACTTGTTAGTCTTAGGTCATGAAGTAACGCATGCCTTGAAATTCTTAAGCCTGGAACATTACCTTATTCAGGCTTTGCGCGCAGAGAGATTTTCAATCGATCCATTCAAGAAATACGATAATGAAGAAACTATCGCAGACATCGGCGGTTTATTAGCGTTACATAAAGTAAATAAAATTCATCATGTAAAAGATCCTAGATTGAATCATTTGTTATTAGATTCTAGGTTTGGTCCTTTGGTAGATGATCTGCTTAGCTCTTATCAATAACTCTTCCCTACGTAGAACCAAGAATTAGCTTTTTCTTTACAAGCAAAACATAACTGGTCTTTTTTCATCTTTGGCTGCTCTAATGGTGAATTCAATGATTTAGCGCTAGTGCGTTCCTTCCATTTCTCTTCGCAATTTTCCGCTCCGCACCAAGGAACAAAAGCGATCTTTCCCGCATTTATAACTTTCTCTGCGTCTTTCAAGTTTTCTGCTTTGACGATACTCTGCTGGAGGAATTTTTCTGCTTTTTTGTATAAGTCCAGCTGCATCTTTTCTAAAATTGATATTACTTCTGAATTAAGCTCTGACAAAGGAAGAGCTTGTTTTTCCCCCGTATCCCGGCGGACCACCATCGCTTGTTTCTTTTCCAGATCTTTAGGGCCTAGTTCAATCCTTACTGGAACGCCTTTCATCTCCCATTCGTTAAACTTCCAGCCCGGAGAATATCCCTCACGATCATCCATATGCACGGATATACCTTTCTTCTCCAATGCTGATTTTATTTTCTCTGCTTCTTTCAGCACTTTAGCTCGAGAATCATCAAAGAGAATAGGAACGATAACTGCCTGAGTTGATGCTAATTTTGGCGGAAGAACTAATCCTCGGTCATCGGAATGCACCATGATCAGGATTCCTAACAATCTGGTCGTAATACCCCAGGAATTCTGCCAGACATGCTGCGATTGTTGTTTCTCGTCTTGGAAGGTTATGTTGAAAGCTTTGGCAAAATTCTGTCCAAGATGATGCGAAGTGCATCCCTGGATGGCTTTGCCGTTGGGCAAAAATGCTTCTAAAGATAAACTAAATTCTGCACCGGCGAAAGTTTCAGTTTTTGATTTCATCCCTTTCAAGGTCGGGACTGCAGCTAATTCAGTAAATACTTTTTCATAAAAGTCAAGGATCTTATAAGTCTCTTTCACCGCTTCTTCTTTGCTGGCAAAAGCAGTATGGCCTTCCTGCCACAGAAATTCTCTGCTCCTGAGGAAAGGGATGGGATGCTTGAATTCCCAGCGCACCACGTTACACCATTGGTTTAACCGCAATGGTAAGTCTTGGTGCGAGCGGATCCATTTGGCATAAGAATCATTGATGATAGTTTCAGATGTTGGACGGACTGCCAATCGTTCCTGTAATTTGGAATGTCCTCCCGACTCTACCCAGGCAACTTCCGCCGCAAACCCCTGGATATGCTTTTCTTCCTTGGCTAGCAGGCTTTCCGGGATGAATAAAGGGAAATAAGCATTTTTTACCCCGTCGGCTTTGATCAGCGCATCAAAGAATCCCTGCACTTTTTCCCAGATATGATAAGAATTAGGGCGCAGGATGTAACATCCTGAGACAGCAGAATAATCCACCATCTCTGCTTTTTGCAGTAATTGAGTGTACCATTCAGAGAAATCCTGATCCTTTTTGACCGTTATCCCCAGAGTGCTTTTCTTACTGCTCATGCGCTTAAGGAGAAGGTTTGGTTATTTAAACGTTTTTGTTGTTAAGACTAATATGAAAAAAGCAGTTTAGCATCATATTCTAAATGTCAAAATGCTCTTATAAAAAATATTTACAATCCTTATTCCTCGGCCATCTTCCAGAGCAGCTCAAAGTAATATTGGTAGCTGTTAGCCACTTCCTTGCTGTTCATCAGTACTCCCAATGGCTCTTCCTTCCAGATGATGATGGCTACCTTATGGTCGTAGATTATAGTAGTAGAAGGATTCAGGAATTGGCTGGGGAGAAATTTTATTTTACCTACTACATAATTTGTCGGTAAAGAGTCGCGTTCATTAAGGCTGCAGATGACCCTGCATAAGATATTATTCTCTTTTTTCTTCTCCTGATACTGGGAGTAGTAGTAGGGAAATAATTCTTTAAACTTCCCTTCTGAACCTAATTTATCATAATTAGCTTTAGATTTGATGATATCTTCAAAAATACTTTTCACGCCGTTTTTTCCTTTGAATACCGACAGGACTTCTTCCCTGACCGGCGGTGATTTATATATCTCCTTCAGCTGCGGAAGAACGGTTTGTATCTCACGCTTCCTTACTTCCAGGAATTCGATCAATTTTTCAGGCGCGGCGGCATTATACACTCTTTTATGTTCAACCTTGGCGTAGCTCACTAATCCTTTTTTGGCCAGCCTTTCAAGTGCATCATATACATTTTTCTTATAGCATTTTGAGCGTTCGGCGATCTCACTGGCTGAGCCGGTATTGATCTCCAGCAGCTTCAGATAGACTGTGATCTCGGTCTTGGTCAATCCTAAGTTCTGTAAAAATTCTGCAATCATGCTTTACTTTAGACCTTTCCCTGTTTAAAAAAGTGATGGTATTTTTTACTACTACTACATTTTATAAATAATCTTGTAAAAAACAACTGCTCACTTACTATGGATCTTAACTTAATTTATGGAAGCGCAATACTCTTCTTCCTAATCGCTTCTATCATCCCTTATGTATATGATCATAAGATACTACGAAAAATATCGCTGGGATTTACCGCCCTGGCCAGCCTTGACCTGATAATCTTTTCCGGAGTTGCACTTTACTTCAAAAAGGATTTCCTGTGGCAGATCTATAATGGGACTTTACCCTTATCCCTGCACATAGATCCTTTATCTGCATTCTTCATTTTAATTACTGCGATAATATCATTTTGTGTGAGCATCTATTCTTTAGCTTATGTTGAGCATCTTGAATCGAGGAAAGATTTATTCCTTTGTCTGCTGAATTTATTTATTGTCTCTTTGATATTGGTGATATCTTCTTCATCCATGCTGGCCTTCATCTTTTTCTGGGAGATGATGTCCTTAACTTCATTCCTGTTGGTGATGTCTGAGTTCAAGAATAAAGATACCCAGAAAGCAGGAATATTTTATTTTGTGATGACCCAGTTCAGCACTGTATTTTTGCTTACTGCATTTTTGATATTATATCATTACACCGGTTCTTTGAATATCGCAGCATTCCATATCCCTTCTCAGATTGCCGGCCTGGTTTTCGTGCTGTTGTTTATCGGCTTTGGCACTAAAGCGGGAGTCATCCCTTTTCATAAATGGCTGCCTTATGCGCATCCTGCCAGCCCTTCTCCCATCTCTGCATTGATGTCAGGAGTTATGATCAAAGTAGCTATTTATGGTTTGATACGTTTCCTGCTTCTCTTCACAGAACAAAAATTATGGTGGGGACTGCTTATCCTGATTTTCGGCACCATCTCTGCGTTATTGGGAGTTATTTATGCTCTTAAAGAGCACGATCTGAAAAGATTGCTGGCTTATCACAGCATAGAGAACATCGGCATAATACTTATCGGCTTGGGATTATATTCGATATTTACTGTTTTCGGATATCCTGCTTTAGCGGCCCTGGGTATTGCCGCCGCTTTGTTTCATACTTTGAATCATGCTTTATTCAAGAGCCTGTTATTCTTGACTGCCGGTTCTGTGGTCAACGCTACGCATACTAAAAACATCGAAGAGATGGGAGGCCTGATGAAAAAAATGCCTTATACCGCAATTTTATTTCTCATCGGCGCTATTTCCATCTCTGCGCTTCCGCCATTTAACGGATTCGTAAGTGAATTGATGATTTTCCAAGTATTCTTCCAATCTTATCTGATCCCTTCCCCTTTAGTCGAATCAATATTGTTCATCTCCTTATCATTATTAGCCATGACCAGCGCCCTGGCAGCCGCCTGTTTCGTAAAAGCATTCTCGGCGGTTTTTGCGGCCGCGCCAAGATCAGAAGAAGCGGCACATGCAAAAGAAGCTCCCGTATCCATGATCATTGGGCCATCAATCTTAGCGCTGCTGTGTGCGGGGTTAGGGATATTTTCCTTCCAGATATTCTCCTTCGTAGGAAAACGGATGGGTCACTCGTTTCCCCTCCCAAATATGTTGTGGATAACCGCTTCCCTGTTATTATTTGCGATAATCACTATCATCTTCGTCAAAAAATTCTCTTCCACTCGCAGCAGGGTAAGTGAAACCTGGGGCTGCGGTATCTTGTCGCAGAACGCAAAGATGGAATACACCGCTTCCGGCTTTTCTGAACCTATCATCACTATTTTCAGTTCTATATATCGCACTAAAAAGATCAACCAGCGGACATTTAATGACGTCCATAATGCTAATTTCAAAGAGGGCCGGGCCGAGATAAAGCTCATGAAATTTTTTGAAGAATATCTCTATCTGCCTATCGTAAATGCACTGCGTTATGTTTCTTCTCATCTGTATTCTCTGCAGAATAAAGTGGATGTCAATTCTTATGTCTTATACAGTTTTATCGCTATCTTGATCTTGATAATAATCGCGGGATGGTCGGCATGAGATCATTCTTAATCTTCTCCCTGCTGAACTTGTTGACCGCAGTCATTCTTGCTCCATTTTACATCTCACTTATCAAGAAAGTGAAAGCACGAGCTCAACGCAGGAAAGGGCCTTCCATCTGGCAGAGCTATTACAATCTCCTGAAACTATTTAGGAAAGAAGTGGTGTATTCTTCCAATTCCTCCTGGATCATGAGAGTATCGCCTTACCTGAATATCATCTGTTTATTGACGGCAATATTATTTGTCCCTCTTATCTTCATCCCTGAAACTATCGGCGGATTCGGAAACATCATTTTGTTTTTGTATATCCTTGCCCTGGCTAAATTCTTCATGGCTTTGGCAGGATTAGATGCCGGAAGCACTTTTGGAGGGATGGGCAGTTCCAGAGAGATGACCGTCTCGTCCATCATTGAGCCAGTTGCCATCATCGTCTTCGCTGCCTTGGCTTTTGTTTTCCACAGCAGTAATTTTTTTGATATCTTCACCGCTATTTCCAGTTCTAATCCTTTCCTGATGAAACCTTCGTTGCTGCTGCTGGGAATTTCACTGTTCATTGTCCTGATCACCGAAACTGCCCGAGTACCGGTCGATAATCCGGAAACGCATCTTGAATTGACTATGATCCACGAAGCGATGATCCTGGAACAATCAGGGCGTAATTTAGCTTTGATGGAAATATCTTCAGCTATCAAGCAGCTCTTGTTTATGGGAATATTGATCAACCTTTTCTTTCCTTTCGGCCTTAGCGCCACCCTTAGCATAGCAAGCATAGCGCTGGCGATTGTTCTTTTTGTGCTGAAAAGCACCATCTTAGCGGTATTCATAGGATTGTTTGAATCGTATCTCGCCAAACTGCGACTGTTCCGCCTTCCCAGCTTATTTTTGATCGCATTTTTCCTATCATTGCTTACTATTCTGCTGGAGGTGCTGGCATGAACGTCGTATTATTGGACGGCTTGGTAAAGATTTTGCTGGTCTTGATATTGGTCTCTGCGGTATTCATCATAACCAGGAGAGATCTATTTTCGCTGTTCAGGAGCTACTCCTTCCAGTCAGCATTGATTGCCTTGATCGCTTTCTTCTTATATCTGCGGGAATGGAACATAGTATTGCTGTTTATGGCAATATTGACTTTGCTGAGCAAAAGCATCTTAATACCCAGAATATTAAAGAAAGTATATTCAAGCATGAACAACCAGCATGATGTGGAATTCTGCTACCTGCAGCCCAGCGGCTCAATTTTTGTGAGCATAATCTTGATCATCCTGGTCCAGATAATCTTCTCCAGAATATTAGCCGGCTTGGCGTTGGATAATCTTTTTTTCATCGGCGCAGTTTTAGGCATGTCGCTTACTTTGATAGGCATGATGATCGTCTTCAGCCGCAAGAAAGTGGTCAGCAAGATTGTCGGCTATTTAGTGATGGAGAACGGAGTAGTTCTTTTCAGCTTGTTCCTCAGCGAACTGCCTTTCCTGATCGAAGTCTTTGTTTTGATGGACCTGATCATGCTGGTCATCATCGCCGCTGTATTGGCTTTTGGGATAGATTCTTCTATAGAACAATTCCATGCAAAATTAAATCCTTTCCGCGCCTGGTTTAGAAGAGGTGATAAGCGATGATCCTTGCTTTGATCATATTATCCGTAGCTGTCTTGATACTGATACTGCTTTCCAGATCAGCAAGGGTCATGAATTTTTACACCACCTTATACCTCCTTAGCGCCCTGGTACTTGCAGTAAAAACGTTGATCACGGAGAGACTGCCCATCTACTACTTACAGAATAATTATTTTTTTATTGATTCTTTAAGCATCTTTGAGATAATACTGACTATAGTAATATTCCTGCTTGCAGCTATCTACGCAGAAGGATATGTAGAAAGCTTAACTGCATCTGGCGAGCTTAATCCAAAAAATATAAAACTGTTCTATGTGGCGTTCAACGTCTTGCTTCTGGCAGTTATCCTCGCTTTCAGTTCTAATAATCTGGCTTTACTGTGGATATTTGCAGAATTGACTACTGTACTTTCAGCTATCCTTATCGTCATCCTAAATGCTAAAGAAAACATCACCGCTGCCCTAAAATATGTTTTCATCGCTTCCACCGCCATGCTCTTCTCATTCATCGGATTGATTTTCATGTTCGCAATAAGCAAGTTAGATGGGGCAGAAGCTACCTTGAACTGGGACTTGTTGCTGCAGCGGGCTGCAGAACTATCTCCGCAGTTATTCTTGTTTTCATTCGTCCTCATCTTTGTCGGATTTGCGGCCAAATCAGGAATCGTGCCTTTCCATACCTGGCTTCCTGCAGCTTATTCCAAAGCGCCTTCAGATGTCAGTGTGCTGCTTTCCGGAAGCATAACCAATATCGGCATTTACGCTATCATCCGGATTTATGCTATCGCCCAGCATACTTCTTCTCAGCCTTTCATATCCAAGATGCTGCTGTTTTTCGGAATCGCAAGCATGGCTGTTGCTGCGGTCAGCATGATAGTAAGGACTAATGTCAAAAAATTGATCGCCTTTTCCAGCGTTGAGAATATGGGCTTTCTCCTGATAGGAATAAGTATCGGCAGCCCTATATCTATATTCTGGGTCTTGTTCCATACTTTGGCCCATTCGCTTAACAAAGCCTTGCTGTTTTTTTCCGCCGGCATAATCCATCGCCAGTATAACAGTATCAAAAACGAATTTATACATAACGCGCTTAAGCTTCAGCCTTTGGCTTCCTGGGGTTTGATCGTCGGAAGCATCTCCATCATCGGCATGCCTTTATTTCCATTATTTGTGTCTAAATTTTTTATACTATCCCAATTAAGCGGCGTTTCAAAGATTATTTTATTTTCAGTATTGTCCCTGCTGCTGATTGCATCATCATCATTTGCTTGGTTCTTCATCAATCTGTTTGGGAATATCAAAGAGAAAGAATTGCCTAAATTTAAAGCTCCGGCAAGCATGAAGATACCTATCATCATCCTGATAATCTTATTATTGATATTAGGATTATTTATACCTGCCAGCATAAAATCTATGCTGCACGCAATCGTATCGGAATTACGCATATGAGGCCGGACGCATGAACACTTTAAAATCGGAATTGGGAAAATCGTTAGGGATATCGGCAGATAGATTCTTCCAGAATCACGACGATGAAACTTATCTGGCGGTGGATGAGCAAGAATTTGAAAAAAGCATCAGGATCATGGCTGATAAAGGGATGTTCCTTATCAACCTATTTGCAGTAGAGAATTGGAAAAATAAAGGGATTACCTTATGCTATGTCTTTGAGAAAAAAAATTCAGCCCAATATTTCATCTTACAGAAGAATATTATACCTTCAGCCATGCAATCAACTGATTCCATCGCTAAAGAATTTCCTGCTGCCTGCTGGTACGAACGGGAGATAGCTGATGGATTTGGCATAAAATTTACCGGAGCTTTTGATACCCGCAGATTATTTCTGCATGAGCTTTATCCTGCAGATTTCCATCCTCTGCGCAAGTCAGTCGCCAATGAGCAGGTAAAAATGAGAAAAAATATTCTTCCTTCCGAAGAATACACTTTCAAAAAAGTTAGCGGCGAAGGAGTATATCAGATTCCTGTCGGACCGGTACATGCCGGAATAATAGAACCGGGACATTTTCGTTTCAGTGTCATAGGCGAGACTATCTTTAATCTGGAGATACGCATGTTCTGGAAACATCGCGGCATCGAAAAATTAGCTGAAGGGAAGACGCCGTCAGAAGCGCTCAAATTAGCTGAAGCCATAAGCGGTGATGAGACTGTCGCCAATGGGTTAGCCTTCTGTCAGGCAGTGGAGAAGATATCCAAAATAAAAGTTCCTTTAAGAGCGCAATATCTGCGCATGATGTTAGCGGAGATGGAAAGGACATATTCACTGTTGGGCGATTTGGCTGGAATGATCATTGACGTGGCTTATCCCGCCGGAGCCAGCCCTTTCTTTATCCTGCGTGAAGAGATCCTGCGTTGGAATGAAACTATTACCGGTTCAAGATTTCTGAAAAACAGCTTGGAAATCGGCGGTCTTGCAAAAGACATCAACCGTGAAGAACTGGCTAGGTTAAGAAATTACCTAAAACAATTCTCCCTAAGATTCAGGAGTGTAGTGCAGGAATCTCTTTCCTTCGCTCCGGTGCTTGACCGATTTGAAAATACCGGTATAGTAAAGAAAGAATTGATCCGCCCCTTGAATCTGACCGGCCCTTTAGCCAGGGCGTCTGGCATGTCGGCTGATGTACGTACCGATCATCCCTATTGCTTATATCACAAAGTGATGCCTCACCCCATCACTTTAGAGAAAGGAGACGTGCTTTCCCGCTTCGAAGTCAAAGCAGATACTATCAAAGATTCTATTGACTTGATCCATAAATTGATTACTGACCTGCCTGCAGGAACTGTGCATGCAGAATCTTCAGCGGCCAAAGATGGTTTTGCTTTGATGACTGTTGAATCTGCAAGAGGACAAAATATCCACTGGCTGTTGATCCAAAAAGGAATGATTTCCCGCTATAAGATCAGGACCGCTTCCTTCTGCAACTGGCAGGCCATAGAACATGCAGTTTTAGGAAACATCGTGCCAGACTTTCCGCTGGTCAACAAAAGCATGAACTTGTCGTATGCTGGAACGGACCTATAGGTGACAAAATGACAAATGCAATATTTAATGTCTGTAAATCAGCGGTGACTGAAGATCTAAAAGATTACGAATTTGAAAAAATAGGCATCAAACTCAAAAAGAAGATCAATTCTATTTTCGGAAGAAGCCTGGCCATCAGGGAAGTGGATACCGGCAGTGATAACTCTCCGGAGATTGAGTTAGTAAATTTGACTACACCTTATTATGATATAGAACGCTTTGGCGTCTCTTTTGTAGCTTCGCCGCGTCATGCTGATGCCCTTATAGTTACCGGCCCGGTGACGCACAACATGGCCACGGCTTTGCGCAAGACTTACGACGCGACTCCTTCTCCAAAATTAGTGATCGCCTTGGGAGACGATGCCTGCGACGGAGGCATTTTCAAAGGATCGTATGCGGTGCTCGGCGGAGTGGACAAAGTTATCCCTGTCGATCTAAAGATTCCAGGAAATCCACCCACACCTAAACAGATCTTGCAGGGAATCTTGGAATTGATGGAAAATATAAAGAAACATTAAAGCTACTTGCGGTTAAATCAATAAGAAAAAAGAATACGGAAATGGCTTCGCAACCATCTTATAACAAGAACGGTTCGTTTTTGCTCAACCCTATAGCAAATAACTTTAATTTTCGGTACTCCGAAAAGCAAATCTAAAGTTATTTGCTTATTAGAAAATAACATTCCATGATTAAATTTTAACGGATATTAATGTTATTTTCTATAGTTTTGCAAATTAGATAATAACTGGCTTAATTTTTTAGGGACAGTATACTCTTCTTTCAGAATAATCTCCTCTTTCTAAAACAAATTCAATTCCATCTAAAGAAAAAGAATTAGATTTTCCATCTTCTCTTGGGGTTGATTGTGCAAACATTTCTTCATAAACTTGCCATGGCATTGAACCATTAGAAAACATCTGATTTAACATTGCTGCAACTAATTGCCAATTACCTTTACGAACATCTTTTGAAATTATAATAACTGGTGTCTGTGGATCAGATGATGGTGAGGTTCTAGCTCCATAATCCCCAACCATTACAGTCCGTAAATCTTCATAACCGACAGGCGCAATTAGTCTCCTTGCTAAATACAAATCTTTACAATGTGTTCCACCTTCTAAATGAGGATTTTGATAAACAATTGAATCATCCAATGGTTTTCTAGTTTCTTTATGAAGATATTGACCCCAATGAGCAAAAAAATCATTAACTACTTTCTGAAGTGCTTCTCGTTCTTCACTTCCCCATGGGAGAGCAGACAAAAAATCTCCTCGGTTCTTAGATTCATCATCTAATTCTTTTTGTCTTTCTTCAGATTCAAACTCTTCTCTTCTTTGATAATCATCAAGAATATTTCTTATCGTCCCATCAGGTAAGAAATAAAATGCTTCTTTTCTTGAAACATTGATTTGCTCACTACCAAAATAACCCTCAAATTTATCTGCAACATCAACTAAATGCTGTCGTCCTCCTTCTCCAGCAGCCGTAGCAACATATAATTTTCTTTCTAATTGTCTTTGTGATTCTAAGAAATCCCTAACATTTGGATAGAGACCACAAGCTCCATCATAGAACTCTCCAAGTGTACTGTCCTTATCAAAAAATACAACATCCATTTTAAATATAAAAACTTCAAACCACTTAAAAATTATTCTGTTTATTTTTGGAGAAAAGAGAGAAGAAAATAAAAAATCCTGCCTTGCGGAAGTCTTCACGTAGGGGCGGTGATAAGAACAAAGACGCAAGGCAAGATTTCTTTTTTGATCGTGAGATTGAATCATAAAAGAAATAAAAAATAAAAAAGAGGGTGGACACCCCCCTTCCTTCTACTTGCGTGCTTGCTTAAACTAACTCTATGCCGAGTTCTTTGCTTAAGCTCTTAGCCCGCTGTTGTGAATGCTTGTTGTCAAGCTTTCCCAAAATCCATGGTGAGTTAACACCAGTGATGATGGTCATCACTGTCAATTTTCCTTTCATCTCATCGGAAACACGAGCTCCCCAGATAACGTTTGCGTCATCATCTAAGGATTCAGTTACCAATTCACCAATACGGCTTACTTCATCAAGAGTCATGTCAGGACCGCCAGTGACGTGGATCAATGCTCCGGTAGCTCCTTCGTAGTTGATATCAAGCAAAGGGTTGCTTAAAGCTCCTTTGACCGCTTCTTCTACTCTGCTATTAGTATCTGAGCTTCCTACTCCGATAGCTGCTACTCCACCGTTGGACATGATCGCTTTTACGTCTGCGTAGTCCAGGTTGACCAGTGAAGGCACGGCGATGGTCTCAACGATACCTTTGATCATGGTCGCGACTAACTCGTTCGCAACTGCAAAAGCTTGTTGTATCGGCAAGTTACCGGCGATCTGCACCAGCCTGTTGTTATCGATGACGATAACCGTGTCAGACACCTGTCGCAGCTGCTGTAAGCCGAATTCTGCCTTGTCGCATCTTGCTCTTTCAATGTTGAAAGGCATAGTTACAGTTCCGATAACGATCGACCCAGTATCCTTTGCAACTTGTGCAACGACTGGAGCTGCTCCGGTTCCTGTTCCTCCGCCCATACCCGCGCATACGAAAACCATGTCTGCACTCTTCAATGCTTCTTTCAAAGAAGTTAATGATTCTTGAGCTGCTTCTGCTCCCTTGTTAGGGAAACCGCCGCAACCTAGACCTCTAGTGCAGTCTCTTCCAATAAGAAATTTCTTGTCTGCCCCGGTAATCTGCAGGTGTTGATGATCGGTGTTGGTAGCAATAATTTCTGCTCCTTTAATTCCTTTCTTATACAACCAGCCGACCATGTTGTTGCCGGCTCCGCCGACACCAATAACTTTAATATTCGCTTGACTCATATGTGCAAAGTCATCTTCCGCAGGGGCGCTTTGCAAAGCCCTCTCAA
>CAYIZT010000017.1:0-19618 GCA_964368095.1 uncultured Methanosarcinales archaeon | reverse complement strand
GTGTGCTCTTCCGATCTAAGAATCTCAGCACCAAGAATATCAAAGTACCGGAAGGTATCGTAGACCAGGTCTTGGGACAGGACGAAGCGATCAAAATTATCAAGAAAGCTGCCCAGCAGCGCAGGCACGTACTCCTGATCGGCGAACCGGGAACCGGAAAATCCATGCTGGGTCTGGCCCTGGCAGAACTGCTCCCAAAATCAGACTTGAAAGACATTCTTGCCTATCCTAATCTTAACGACGAAAACAATCCATACATCAAAACCCTTACTGCCGGAAAAGGACGTGAAGAAGCGCAGAAATATTTGTTAGACGCCAGCCAGTCCATGAAAAATAATAATTTCATCTTATTCATCATCGCCATCGTCACCTTCATCATGCCTTGGTGGATCCGTTATCATTACAAGTCAGATCTTATGTTCACCGCTTTTTTTCTAGGAGGGATGTTGTTCCTGGCCGGATTTGCGATTACCCTAAACATGGGGCCGCGGATGTTCCAGACACCAAAGAACATCGCACCAAAAGTCATAGTTGACAATCACAATAAAAAAATTGCCCCTTTTTTTGACGCAACAGGAGCGCATGCCGGAGCATTGCTTGGCGATGTGCTTCATGACCCTTTCCAATCCGGAGGCCTAGGAACGCCGGCCAACCAGCGTGTAGTTGCAGGGATGATACATAAAGCGCATAAGGGAGTATTGTTCATAGACGAAATTGCCACGCTCCATCCCAGAACACAGCAAGAGTTATTATCTGCGCTGCAGGAAAAGAAATTCCCCATCACCGGACAATCTGAACGTTCTGCTGGTGCTATGGTACGGACAGAACCGGTACCGTGCGATTTTATCTTAGTAGCAGCAGGAAATCTTGATACTACCAAGAATATGCATCCTGCACTCCGTTCCAGAATCCGCGGTTATGGATATGAAGTTTATATGAACGAGACCATGCCCGACACCAAAGAGAACCGCACTAAGATCGCGCGCTTTGTCGCCCAGGAAATCAAGAAAGAAGAAGGAAAAATACCTCACTTTGATTTATCCGCATTAAAATCAATCGTGGAAGAAGCACGCCGTAGAGCAAATCATAAAGGGCATCTTACTTTACTGTTAAGAGGACTAGGAGGATTAGTCCGTGCTGCCGGTGATCTAGCCAAAGAAGAAGGCGCAGAATTTGTCACTAAAGAACATGTCAAGCGGGCAAAAGTGCTGGCTCGGTCGCTGGAACAGCAAATCGCAGACAAATATATTGAACGAAAAAAAGAATATGAAGTTATCATCACTACAGGTTCAAGAGTCGGAAGAGTAAATGGATTAGCAGTTATTGGCGAAGGCTCTGCTCATTCAGGAATATTATTGCCTATCGAAGCAGAAGTGACTCCTGGCGGAAAGAAACCAGAGATTATCGCGACTGGAAAACTAGGCGAAATCGCCAAGGAAGCCATCAAGAACGTTTCTGCTATCATTCAGAAATATTTTGGTGAAGATATTAAAGAGACCAAAGATATTTTCGTGCAATTCCTGCAGACCCATGAAGGAGTAGAAGGCGACTCCGCTTCTATCGCTGTCGCTACCGCCATAATATCGGCGTTAAAAGATATCCCCATCAAGCAAGAAGTAGCCATGACCGGATCTCTCTCCGTACGTGGAGAAGTCCTTCCCGTAGGCGGCGTTTCCTCAAAAGTAGAAGCGGCCATCGATGCCGGGATCAAGATCGTAATTGTGCCGAAATCAAATCTCCAGGATATTGTTATTGACAAAGAAAAATTAGATAAAGTAAAAATTATCCCTGTAGAGACAGTTGAACAAGTCATGGAATTTGCATTGGATTGGAACGGCAAAGGTAAATTGAAAGAAAAGATATTTAACGGAAAAAAGAAATAGGATATAAATAGATAGAAAAATATTACCGAATGAACAGGCGAGATATACAATACAAATGAAAAGATGGGATGTAAAATATTGTATCGATTTTAAAGAAAAGATCACTTTCAAAGCAAGATATGTCCATATGCGCGAGAAAGAGAATAGATTTCTCTGTTCTTTAGAAGGAGAATTCTTGAAAGATGATAAGCCTTTTGAACCGCCGCTGAAATACGGAATGATTGATAGGGCAGTTACTTCCCTAGACCCTGTTTATATTTTAACGCCGATTTATTACTTTTTAAAATTGCAGGTAGAATCAAGCTAAAAACAAATAATAGCAACTATTTTCCCGATATATTTAAAAAGCAAACCTTAATCTAAACGTAAATATGGCACGATCAACTGATAGATCCAAACGAAAACCATCTGGCGGCAGATACCATTTCACCAGAGGCAAGAAACGACAGGAATTAGCCGGATTCCAGGCTAATACTAAGCTAAGCCCAGACAGAAAAGTCAAATCTGCCCGTGTACGCGGCGGAGAAGTCAAATTTTCCATGCTGGCAGCCAGCCACGTCAATGTTTGCGATAAGAAGGGAAAAGCCAGTAAAGTTGAAATTCTGAACGTAGTAGGCAACCCCGCTAACCCTCATCTGGTTAGGCGAAACATAATTACCAAAGGAGCTATTGTTGAGACCAAGTTAGGAAAAGTAAGGATTACTTCCAGACCTGGGCAAGAAGCTGCTTTGAACGGCGTTTTAGTAGCGTAATTATGGAAAAAACGAATATCAATTATTTTTGTACATCAATAAAAATTAGGGAAAAGATTGATTCTAAAAGAGAGGATATACCAGAGGTAGTTTATGAACCGGTCGCAGTTTTGACTAATAAAGATATAGAGAGTGATCCAAATTTAAGACGGCATTTTAACTCAAAACTAAAAACAGAGAGAAATGACTTCCCTTACCAAAAGCTGTCTAAAAAAATGTATGTACTGTTGAATGAAATGTATGTACTAACGGATGTTGATGCCAAAATATGCAGTGTAGGGTATAAACGGGATCATCCTGCATTTCGTCTTACTTCATCTGGCCCAACAACAATATGGTCACCAGAAGTGATCTTGCCTCAGGGAGGGATAATAACTATTGCCCCTGCGCAAATAGAAGGCCTTGTGGAAGCACTTTATGGAGATGTAGAGGGAATATACCGCCATTTAGAAAAGGCTCCTGCTGAACAAGTGATTGAATATTTAGCTCTTACAGACGGATCACACGATGAAAATTTTGAAGCTTTTTTTAAAGCCAATGTGGAAGATCTACAAGGATTCCATCAAAAAGTAAAAAGTGAAGCGCAACAACTTTGCCAGAGGCCCGGATTTGAGAGAAGTGAATTTCCCTTAAGAGTGCTTCTAACCCGCTATGAATTCAGAGACCAAGTACCGGTAAATCCTCCATTGGAAGAGATTTTTTCCTTAGAAAAACATCTTATTCGTGAAGAAGAATTGCTAAAAAGATATAGAAATTGAACTGTTCATTTCTTTTGGCCTGATCATTCCAACGCTATTTTTTTCCAACGCTATTTTTTTAAAATAAGCTTATTTTAAGCTTTCAGAATCTGCCTGCTTAGAGACCACTGGACAACCCACTGGACAAATAACATTAACCACTAACTCTCGAAAATTTCTTTGTTTTAACCATTTTTAGCCGCCCACTCCCGCACTATACAACTTCAACTAGACTATATAAATCTCCTGAGTTCTAAAGATTCCATAAATCTGAGGTGATGCCCATGGTTGACTTAACCACAAAAACTATACAACACTTGTTTCACAGGCAGGTGCAGGAACTTACCCAAAGAACGGTCCTCTCGAAAGAAGACACATTTGATTATCAATTAAGCGGAGGTTGGTTATAATGAATAACATCAAAGACAGAATATTGTACCTTATGGACAAATATGATGAGTCTGCTTCAAAACATGCCAAGCAGACCTTTATAGATGAATTTGACTATTACGCCATTTCTTAATCAGAAACCATCTACACACCTTACCACCCTGGCGGCCACAAGAAAACCGACAAAAATCGGTTTTCTGTGCAGAAATACGGTAGTTTCCGTATTTCCTGCGTAACTGGCCGCTTTTTTTCATTCTTTTTGTTAGGTGAGAAAGAGATAGATAGCTTAAGAAAATATTAAAACTAGAGAGAGATTTTAGATTCATATGGCAAAAGAAGATCAAAAAGGATTAATTGTATTTCAGGACAAAAATATTCGTAGGCTGCGGTATAATAATGAATGGTTTTATTCTATTGTAGATATTGTTGAAGTTTTAACTGATAGTCCAACTCCAAGGCAATATTGGGGCAAAGTTAAGGATAGAGAATTCCTCGCTCTTGAACTGTCCCCAATTTGGGTACAGTTGAAAATGCCTGCTGAAGATGGTAAATCGCGCTATACAGATTGTGTTAACACCAAAAATGCTTTTCGGCTCATTCAATCCATCCCTTCCAAAAAGGCAGAACCATTCAAAATATGGTTAGCGCAACTTGGAAAAGAACGTATCGAAGAAATAGAAAATCCAGAACTCGCCCAAGATAGGGTGAAAGAATATTATGAACTTAAAGGTTACCCTAAAGAATGGATTGACAAAAGGTTAAGGGGAGTAGCAATTAGACAGGAATTAACCGACGAATGGAGATATAGAGGCGTTCAAGAAGAAAAAGATTTTGCTATTCTGACTAACGAAATCAGCAAAGCAACATTTGGTAAGACTGTTGGCGAATACAAGCAGTTCAAAGGATTACAGAAGCAAAATCAGAATCTTAGAGACCATATGACCGATTGGGAATTGATTTTGACCATGGTCGGCGAGAAAGCAACAACAGACATTACTATTGCGAAGGATTCTAAAGAGTTTGATGAGCTACGACAGTATGCAAAGAGAGGCGGCCGGATTGCTAACAATACTAGAAGAGAACTTGAACAAGAGATAGGCAAACCGATAGTTTCAAAAGAAAATCATGTGCATTTAACCGAGAATAAAAAGAAGAAGCTGATTGAGGATAAATAATGGGAATGGAAGTTTTGACCAAGACAGAACTGCAAACGCGTTTTGCAGAGATTGCAGAACGCATCAGCAAAGGAGCAATTTTCATCTATCCTACCGACACTATTTACGGCATCGGCTGCAATGCACTTGATGAAAAAGCTGTTGCTAAGATCAGGAAACTCAAGGAGCGCCCCACCAACCCCTTTTCTATTATTATCCCTTCCAAAGAATGGGTTGCTGAAAACTGCATGGTCACAAAGGAAGGAAAAGAATGGATTGCTAAACTTCCCGGACCATATACGCTTATTTTCAAACTTAAGAATAAGAACACCATTGCCAAGAGTGTAAATGCAGGTGAAGAGACCATTGGCGTGCGTATCCCTAGCCACTGGTTCAGTCAGGTAGTGTTAAAATTAGGGTTCCCTATCGTAACCACTTCAGCAAATCTTTCCGGAAGATCGTTCATGACTTCGCTGGAAGATGTGGATCAAAAAATAAAAGAAGGGGTAGATTTCATAATCTACGAAGGAGAAAAGAAAGGAAAACCTTCCAAGATAATTAATTTGGTAGAAGGAAAAGTTAAAGATAGATAGATAGAATAATATTAATTTGTGTTATATTTTGCCTAAAAGGCAACGAGGAGGGCTGGGAAGACCGACGAAGAGTAATTTTGAGAAGCATTTATAGTTGAGAGCAAATTCTAATTCAAAGTATTCTGTATTTATTCCCTGTTGTTTCTATGTATTTATGAAAGTCGTCCCGATTCAATTCCAAGGTCCCTGTATTTATGTTTGGATGAAAACTTACATATTCAGATTCCCAAACTTCTTTGTCAATAAGAACTTCAACTTTATGTTCTTCATCATTAATCAATCCAAATGGTGAAACAGAACCTGGAGTTAAATGTAAAATCTTTTGAAGATCAACCTCATTTGCAAACTTTAGTTTGTCATTGACAATTACTCCGATGTCGTCCATATTCGCTTTTTTATCTTCAGGAATGATAAGAAAGTAGAATCGCCTTGACTTTTTATCCTTGAGAAAAAGATTTTTAGAATGCACCCCTCGTATGTTTTTGTATACGTGATGTTGTTTAGCTTCTTCACAAGTAAATACAGCCGGGTGTTCGAATACTTTGAACCGTATTCCTCGTCCGGTTAGATATTCCTTGACATCTACTTTCATAAAGAAAAGGGATGGAGAGGTATTTTTAAGAGTTTGCCCTCCAATTTAAGCTTCTCAAAATTATTGAATTTAAGAAATGTTAATATCAGAAAAATAAAATTACTTCTTCCGTCTGCCCCAATCTAAGAAATTCTCTTTCTTCCTGTTGATGAAATATAACATTATAAAGAAAGTTACCACTAAAATTGCAAACCCTATCTTGCTTTTAGTATCAAAGTAGCGAACTGTTGCTCCAAAAGTGGCGGCAATGCTCCCTAAAAATAATCCCATCGTAACACTGTCTTGCATCTTACGCAGGAATAACGCCAGCAACAATATCCCTAGGTTGAATAACGTGATAAACACATATTTCCATCCTTCATAAGATAGTTTAGCTGCCTCAAATTCGTCCTGGTTCGTTTGAAATTCCTCATTACATTTGAGCTGGTTTTCTTCTAAGACTGCGCGCTCTGCAACGCTTAATTTTTCTGGCGCAGCAGGATAAGGATATTTGCCGTAACAATCGGCGTACGGACCGCGGTAATAAGAATCCATCCCCGTATATTCTGGGAAGAATACATTTGCTCCCAGAAATACCATCGGAACATATAATAAAACTATCATCAGCGCATACAGCAGCTTGGTCCAGTTCATAGCTTGTAGAAGAATAAAGAGATATTTAAGGTTTTGGTTTTGAACCGTAGTATTAATTTAGTATTAAAATAGGGCGAGTTTCTTCATTGCAGGCTTATTTCTTTCTGATCTTTGCAACAAAAAAACCTTCTGTATCATTATCCTGCGGCCATATCCTTATCACCTGCTTAACCGAAGGATGATATTTATCTTTTTTAAATTCCATTATGGGCGGACTTAATTTTAATCCTGGCAGGACAACTTTTACAATCTCTGCATTATCGTATTTTTCCAACAGATGGCTTACCACGCCTTCGTTCTCTTCCGGTTCTAACGAACAGGTTGAATACACCATCTCTCCGCCAGATTTAAGATTTTCAAAAGCTACTTCAATCAGTTCTTTCTGCTCTCTCGCCAATTTAGTGATCATCCCCGCATTCCAGATGGAAATTGTTTTCAGGCTCTTGCGGATCGTTCCAGTTCCTGAACAAGGAGCATCTAACAGTATTTTGTCAAACTGCATCTCTTTGATCCCTTGTCCGCGCATCAAGGTGATGATAGTATTGGTGATTACGCTGCGCTGCAGATTTATTCCTAACGACTGCAATCGGTCGCCTTTGTAATCATTCGCCACAATCAATCCTTCATTCTTCATCATGGCGGCCATCTGTGTAGTCTTGCTTCCGGGTGAAGCGGCCATGTCTAATACTATATCTCCCGGCTTGGGCTGCAATACTAATGGGGGAATCATGGACGCAGCTTCCTGCACATAAATTTTGCCGATGTGATACTCCAACAGATTCCCGACATCTCTGCGCTCTCCGTGCTCGATCCAGAATCCTTCCTTGCACCAGGGGATAGGAGTTAACTTCCAATCTTTCTTTTCGATGCTTTTCTTTACCTGCGCAACTGTTCCGAGCAGAGTATTGACACGGATGCTTCTTCGTAAAAATGATAAAGAATACTTCTTGAACTCTTCCCAGTCGGTAAGCTCTGAATAGCGTTCTATGAACGCCGGCTTAAATACAAAATGTTCTGTGTTGGGGATCTGCTCTGGTTCTGGCATGGATTGTAATATCAATACGCACTTTAAATATTTTGGCTTTGAGTTTGGAGAAAGTATATTTGCTACTCTATCAAAAAATAGTGATAACATTTAAAAAAGGGCCAAAAATTGATTATATCGCATTATTAGGAGGAACTTAACATGTCATTAGAAACAATCACTGGAAATCTGAAAGACGCTTACCGACAGCTTCAGCCAGGCACTATGTTGCACGTTGATCAATTGATGAACGAACGCCGAGAGAATAATGAATTACGCGGCCAATGGTTTTATACTGCTGATGGCGAAGTATACTTCCTTGATGGTGCTACTAGTAAAATTCCTACTCTGGCAATAACTCGAGAAACTCACAATCCTGTTTTGCAGAATATTGATAATGCCTTTGAACAATTAACACAGAAAAATAATTATCGTGTTCTGGCGCAAGATGTTGAAAAAGCTCTTGCCGCTCCTGAGACAATGCTTATAGCTTTGCCTAGCTTGCGCTTGTCTGGTGACAATGCAGAGTGGCGTTATCTAGCTATAGATACTACTCCTGCGAAGTATGACAAACTTAATGACCAAGAGCGAAAGTTCGCAGAACGAGTGTACGGCCAAGGAGCTGATTTTGTTCAGAATATGAAAATGTTGAAAGATGCAGACATTTCCGAAACTCGCATCTGGGTTTTGAATCCAGGGTATGTTCGAAAACATGCCGTGGAAGGTGCCGTTGGGCGGGCTTCGTGGCTAAACGAATTCTACAACGATTCCGATTTCAACGCTGATGATCGCGACATTGACAGCCACGGCTCCGTCTGCGGGGTACGTCGTGGGGTCATCGCTGAAGGCGACGCGCAAAAAAATCAAGGTCCTTACCGAACAGCAGCGCCAAATGTGTTTAAAGGATATTATGATGATATTTTAGCCCATCCAAACCGCGCAGTGAAAGCCTTGGATGATAAAACTGCTGCTGGTCTAGCTAGCATATTACAGCAGTATTTAGCTACTCGAGGACAATAATCCTCTTAAATCTATTTTTTCTTCTATTTTTGTCTCAGCACTCCCAAAAGGAAAGCTGGACTACACGCTCTTATGCTATGGCCTGAGGCAACTCGGTCATAAAACCTTCAGAGAAGAGATTCTCTTCGTCTGATAAGACAGCCATAACACGATGCTTTCGAGCATTTGTGAAGCGGCAAAGATGTACACGGCATTAAGAGCTACCTCGTTGGGCGGGCTTCGTGGCTAAACGAATTCAACAACAATTCCAATTTCAACGCTAATGATCGCAACATTAACAACCACGGCTCCGTCTGCGGAATAGCCCAGTGTGCTGAGATTTTTTATGACTGCATATCGTGATTTATGGCAAGAATTGTGCGCTCTTAAGAATTTGGAATTAGCATTCAAGAAAGCACGTAAAGGCAAACCCACGAAGCTAGACGTAGTTGAATTTGAACATAATCTAAAAGATAACTTACTTCGGTTACGTATCGAATTGCTTTTTCACAGTTACAAACCGAGAGCATTAGAAACGTTTATTCTTCGAGACCCAAAAACAAGAAAAATAAGCAAATCTGATTTTAGAGATAGGATTGTGCATCATGCTTTATGCAATATTATTGAGCCTATGTTTGAAAAGCAATTTATCTACGATTCATATGCTAATAGAAAAAGAAAAGGAACATTAAAAGCGATTCAACGGTTTGAACATTTCATAAAGAAAGGGTCTAAACAGCATAGCAGAAAATGTTTTATTCTAAAAGCAGACGTTAAAAAATACTTTGAGAACGTAGATCAAGACATTTTAGTATCTATTTTAAAGAGAAAAATAAAAGACCAAAAAATTTTGTGGCTTATAAAGATTATTTTGTCTAATTACCATGCCCTCCCTGGAAAAGGAATGCCGTTAGGAAACCTTACCTCTCAATTCTTTGCTAATGTCTATCTTAATGAGCTGGACCAGTTTGTAAAAAAGCAGCTAAAAGCAAAATATTACATTAGGTATGTTGATGATTTTGCAATTATACATCTATCTAAAGATAAATTAGATGAATATAAAGAAAAAGTTGATAAATTTCTTAAAGAGGAATTAGCTCTTCAACTTCATCCAGATAAATCAAAAATCATCCCTTATCAACAAGGAGTTCCATTTTTAGGTATGAAGGTTTTTCCCTATCACAAGTTGATAATCCGCAAGAATGTGCGAAAATTCAGGAAAAGAATAAGCGTGCTTAATCAAGAGTACATTTTAAAAAAAGCGACATACGATAAAATATATGATTTTGTAGAAGGGTGGGATTCCTACGCAAAGCAGGCAGATGCCTTTAAATTACGGAAAAAATTCTTAAAGGATATTGAATGCAACTTTCCAGGAGAAATCTCAACGAAAGAAATCAATCGTTTACAGCCTAATGCCTTAAAACCAACAACAAAACCTATATAAACACAAAAAATCTTCTTAACATAATAAATTAACAAAATAAAAAGGTGTCTTCATGTCTATCAACGTAGCGATCAATGGATTCGGCCGTATCGGCAGGATGGTCTTCCGCGCGGCCTGGAACGATAAGAAAATAAATATCGTTGCGGTCAATGATCTTACCGATAACCGTACTTTAGCTCATCTTCTCAAATATGATTCCGTACATGGCGTCTTCCCTGAAGAAGTAAGCTATGGTGATGGACACCTTAAGGTAGGAAAAAAGAAGATATTAGTTTTGGCAGAAAAAGATCCTGCTCGACTTCCATGGAAAAAACTTAAGATTGACGTCGTGGTCGAAAGCACTGGCAGATTCACCGATCCTTACAAAGCAGCCGTGCATCTCGATGCTGGTGCCAAAAAAGTGCTCATCTCTGCCCCTTGCAAATGCGAAGCGGAAAAAGTCTGCCCGGTGAACACCGCTACTTTAGTTATGGGTGTCAACGAGCAGATGTATGATAAAAAGAAGCACCACATCATCTCCAATGCTTCCTGCACTACTAATTGTGTCGCGCCTGTTTTGAAAGTAGTCCAAGACAATATTGGGATCAAACGCTGTTTCTTCACCACCATCCATGCCTACACTGCATCACAAAAATTAGTTGACGGCCCTGACAAAAACCTGCGCCGTGCGCGAGCAGCAGCGACTAATATCATTCCTACTTCGACTGGGGCAGACGTAGCTGCCGTAGAAGCGATCCCCGAACTGCAGGGAAAAGTAAGAGGCTTGGCTTTCAGAGTGCCTATAGTCGATGGCAGCGTAACTGATTTCACCATCGAAACTATGCGTGAAATCCTGCCTGATGAGGTGAATACACTTTTCAGAAAAGCAGCCACTGGAAAATTGAAAGGCATACTTCAATATTCTGAAGATGAGATTGTATCTACTGACATAATCCATAACCCCTATTCGGCTATCTTCGACGCCAAATTAACTACTGTTGTCAATGGTAAATTCCTCAAGATTGTAGCTTGGTATGACAACGAATGGGGATACAGCTGCAGAGTAGTGGACATGATCAAGAAGATCGCATAAAATAATTATTTGCTTATTTATTCTTACGTTCTCTTACAGCTTCACTCAAAATACATCTTCTTCAGACCGCGAATCTTTTGGATCCTCTTAACTAATTCTTTCAGATGCTCCAGATCTTTTGGAATCACTAAAAAGGAACATTCTGCAAAGGTAGAACTCAATAATTTCGCTTTCGCTTCCTTGACTTCAAAGCCGGTGTTAGCGATAGTGTTCAGCAGATCTGCTAACAGTCCGCTTCGCTCATCTGCGGTGACGTAGAAGCGGATCTTCTGGTTAAACCCGTCTTTCCACTGCACTCCGATCCAGCGCTCTTCCTCCTTCAGCGCAGCCCTGCAATCAATTTTATGCACAGAGATAATCCTTCGTTTCGTCGCCAATCCGGTGATCTCTTCGCCCGGAAGAGCAAAACAACATTTTGCCAAGACGCAGATCGCGCTAGGATAAGTGGGTGCTTCAGCCAATATCCCTTGTTCTTTCGTCGTAACTGGTTTGAGCTGCTTGAAATGGAAAGCCGGCAGTTTCTCATGTTCGCGCAATGATTTTCTGATTTTCTGCCGCGCGGTGCCTGACTTAACTATTTTCAGCCAATCTCTTCTCGGCCGCTGGCTCTTGTTAGTCAAGATCTCGACTACATCGCCGGAAATAAGTTCATGTTTCAGCGGCACAAACTTTCCATTTACCCTGCCGCCGACAGCATGACTTCCGACCTCTTCATGCACCATATACGCAAAGTCCAGGATGGTCGCACTCTTCGGCAATTCTTTTACATCGCCCTTCGGAGTGTAACAGTAGATATTATCTCCAAACACATCCACTTTAGCCATCTCCAAAAATTCTTGGTTGCCATCTTTCTGCAGGTCCAATACTCCTTTCAGCCAGGCGATTTTCTTTTCAAAGAATTGATCAGATTTCAGTCCTTTATACCTCCAATGCGCAGCCAACCCTTCCTCTGCAAATTCGTCCATCTCCAGCGTCCTGATCTGGATCTCCACAAATTTTCCATTCGGCAGTTTGAGAGTAGTATGCAATGAACGATAGAAATTTGGTTTGGGGTTGGCGATGTAATCTTTCAATCTTCCTTCTACCTGTTCAAACTTCTCGTGCAATAATCCTACCATAGTATAACAATCCTTGATCTCCGGAACGATCACTCGGATAGCGGTCAGGTCATACTGCTGGTGCAATGGCACTTTCCGTTGGGTCATTTTTTTATAGATGCTGTAAATATGTTTAGAACGGCCTTTTATCTTAACGATCTCCACATTTCCTGCTGCTAACGATTTTACAAATTGAATAACTTCTAGCACTAACGCTTCTTGTTCTTCTTTCGACTGCTCCAAGAACCCCATAATCTCATTGTATTTTTCCGGATGTAAGACTTGCAGCGCCAAATCCTCTAAAGGATTTTTTATTTTCTCCAGACCTAACCTATTGGCTAAGGGAGCATACACTTCCAAAACTTCTTCTGCGATACGCTTCTGATTTTCTGCAGATAACACTTGCATGGTCCGCAGATTGTCCAACTTACTCGCAAGTTTGATGAAAATTACACGGACATCTCGAAACGTAGTAAGCAGGATACGCCGTAATGCTTCTGCTTCTAGTTGTGGATTTTTCGATTTTACCTGCTTGATTTCTTCGACACCTTTCAATAAGGATATAATTTCTTTGCCGAAAGCATCTTCAATCTCTTTCTCCGAGCATAGCTTGGTCACGCCGTGCAGCAGGCCAGCGATAACTACTTCCGGAGAAACTTTGTTATCAGCAAGAATCTTTGCTACCCGAACATTATGGTCAAAAAAAGAATCACCGGAGAGCCTTTTCACTTCTCCAAGACATTTTTGTGCAAAGGCAAGTGCAGACTGAAAAATCGGTTCATAGGAAGCATCATACTGCTCTCTACACAGCTGTAAAAATGAATCTTGCCCCATGGAAAGGGAAAAGGAAGAGCGATTTAAAAAAGATGTGGATTAATTTTAAGGTTTAATGTTTAGGTTGCTTAGACATCTGCTTTTTAATATTCGATTGAATAAATTTTTCTTTTAGTTTCCTATATATTTTGCCATCACCTTTAGCTCTTAGTACCGCATTTTTTTAAATTAGTCCATACTTCTTTGACTTTTCCGGATTTTCTAATAAAAAATTCCTGAAAGCAATCATTTCTTGCCAATCTTTACCCCTTAACCTTACTAAATGAACGTGAACTCTCCTAAAAGATTTTCCCTTTTTGTGATCTCTTCTAAAAAACAATCTTTGTGTAGTGCTTGCTTTCTCTCTAAATTCATAATTTGATTTTTCCAATTTATGGATTAAGCTTTGAATAAGTTTATTTTTTACACCAACAAGAATATCAATTATCCCTTTACCCCCTAAACCCTTAACCGCAGTACTTCCCACATGCTCAATTTCAACATTCTTTCCCAGACACTTTTGTAAATTTCTTTTTTCTTTAAAAAAAAAGAATTTGTATCTTGAATCATATTTTTTGAAGACATATTTATCGATCATTTCTTCCTCAACACTTCTTCAATCCTCAGCAGCCGGTTATACTTTGCAATCCTTTCTCCCCGGCAAGGCGCGCCGGCTTTGATCATGCCGCAGCCGATCGCTACCGCCAAGTCAGCGATAAATGTATCTTCCGTCTCGCCGCTGCGATGGCTGACCATGACCTTCCAACCATTTTGATATGCTAACTTCGCCGCATCCAATGCTTCAGTCAATGTTCCTACCTGATTTACTTTCAAGAGCAGACAATCACAGCTTTTGTTCTTGATCGCTTTCTGGATCCGTTTTACATTGGTGACGGTCAGATCATCACCAACAATCTGGATCTTGCTCCTTTTTCGTAATTCGGCAAAACCGGCAAAATCTTCCTGCTCAAATGGGTCTTCAATAGAGATTATCGGATATTTCTTTATCAGATGCAGATAATAGTCTAACAATCTTTCCTTGCTCATGACGGTGTGAAGATGATATTTTCCATCTTTATAAAACTCAGAAGCGGCACAATCTATAGCAATCTCAATTTTACCTTTATATCCCGCTTTTTGAATAGCTTCCATCAGCAGCCCCAATCCTTCCTCGGCCCGTTCCAATGGCGGAGCAAACCCTCCTTCATCACCTACATTGGTTGCTTCCTTTCCATGCTTCTTTTCAATAACTTCTTTCAGCTGGTGATAGACTTCGCTGCCCATACGCAACGCCTCTGCAAAAGATCTAGCTTTTGGCGCGATCATGAATTCCTGAAACGCCAATTTATTCCCAGCATGTTTCCCGCCGTTGATGACATTAAAGAAAGGCCTGGGCATACTTGATTTCCTGGTTACATCTGCCAATTTATGCAGATGTTGAAATAAAAAAGTTTTCTTTTCTGCATTCGCTGCCCTGGCTGCGGCCAACGAAACTCCTAAAATTGCATTTGCGCCTAATTTTTGTTTATTCTCTGTGCCGTCCTTTGCGACCATCATCTCGTCAATTTTTCGCTGATCTTGACAATCCTTTCCGCGCAATAAAGGAAAGATCTTCTGTTCGACATTACGGATCGCTTTCTGCACTCCTTTGCCGCGATAACGCTTGCCGCCGTCGCGTAATTCTACTGCTTCATGTTTTCCGGTAGACGCGCCGCTGGGCACCGAAGCAGATTGGCAGGTTAGTTTCGTAAAAATATCAACTTCTAACGCAGGGTTGCCTCTGCTGTCGAGGATCTCCCGTGCTTTGATCGCGGTTATGTATGACATTTTATTTCTTTTCCTCCTTCAATAACAACTCTATTCCTTTAATCAACTTTAAACACTTCTCTATTGCTATTTTAGCAGTTTCAAAATCCATTTTTCTCCCGTAATATACTAAAGAATTACGTTTATACCGACAATCATCAAAAATTCTGAATAGAGTTTCTTTTTTTAAGACATCGCGAATATAATATCCTAAGCATATATGATTTTGTACCTTATATCCTTTTAGAAGCATCAAAGCATGAAGCATTTCTAAAGCTGAAGAGTAATATCCTTCAAAAATATAATTAGCATTATTCGCGGCCAAAGGTGTTGGCTTCAAAAAATTGATTCTACCCTTTGCTGTATCAATAAGAGATTTTGCCTTTGCTGGATCAGGGCTTACTTTAAGTGAAGAAGTACTTATAATGCATTCTTCCCAAGTGCTTTCTTTTTCTCTCATCTGAAAACCTCTACAAATCCATTAAGAGTAATACCGTTGATGATATTATTGGCTAATTCTTTATTCTCAACCTGGGAGATATCTTTGTACTTAAATATCTGTATCTTTCGTTGCAATTTTTTCTCAAATTTAGCCAAGGAAGGAAAATATTTTTTTACTGACTCCACATAAAGATCGATATCGCTGTTTTCTACATCCTCGCCTCTTGCATATGAGCCAAAAATTATCATAGTAGGATTGCTTAGCTCTTGCACCAAAAAATCAACTAATCCGGAAGAAAATAAAGAACGAAGATTGTACAGTTTTTTTTCTAAAATGAATGTGGGAGAGGCCCTATCTGCAGAATAAATCCTCATTCCTGCTTCCGTACTTTGAAGGATATTTTCTCTTTCTAATTCTTTAGTATAACATATTATTGAGGGGAGAGGAATTTTTAAATCTCTTTCTATCTGCCTAACCCATAATTTCAGTTGGGGATTAAGGAGAAAATATTCCTTTATCTTGGACTTGATATCTTTTCTTACCATTTGATAACATAAATTATCAATTGATATTTAAAGTTATCTAAGAATTTTAGCTTAACGTAGCACAGCAGCGGAAACCTAATGAATAATCGGAATAAGAAGGACCGTGAGCGGTTGTGCTATAAGTACAGCCTCCAGCACCGTCTTTTTTCTCAGAACGTGCATAAAATCCTCCTAAAAAGCTTCCGCAGGTATAGGTTGCTCCTCCACTGGTGCAAGTTTTTGTTCCATCAACCCATTCATCTAGATTGCCGACTAAATCATACACTATTTCAGGAGTTTTACACTCTTGGAAGCTTCCAGCAGCGGCAAGAGTGCCTGGCAGTTGATTTGTAATTGGACTGATCATCCAAGGTGTATCAGTATAAATGCCAGTTTTAGAATATTGTTTCCAAGTAGGACAGTATGTAGTCACTGTTCGTTCAGTCGCGTGTGCAAGAGTGTAGATCAATTCATCATTGCAGGCTCCTTTCTGCTGCGAAGCCCCATAAGGATATTTGTTCCCATCTGCTCCCTGGCAAGTTGATTGCCATTCTTGTGCAGTACAAAGTCTTTTTCCTGCATTTGCACAGGCTTGTTTTGCTTCCAGCTGGCTAACGGTACTTTGCGGGATTGCTCCGGCTATTGAAACTGCACGCAATCTGCTTATTTCATTCCCGGGACTACAATACGGAGACCATACCACGCCAGTATTTTTATCGACCAGCATTGCTTCGTATTGGTCTATACAAAGGCTTCCTGTCTTGATCATCCCGGGAGGACACTGGCTAGATAGCTGAACTTCTTGCTTGCCAACATTTTGTTGTGGGATAACGCAGATTAAACTTTCCGGCGTACATGCCTGTTCTAGAATGGAATTCTTGAACGATATAACTGTCGCTCCGCTGGTTACGGGTGAAGGAGACAAAGTCTGTGAACTGCTCCCTCCAAGTTCTTCTTTCAGCAATTGCGCATAGATCTCAGCAGATTCTTTAAATCTTGATGAATCCCGCTTGTGACAGCCCTGATTTGAATAACATGCGTACGGCAAAGAGGCCCATTCCTTCCCAATTTTTTTAGTTTCCATAATCATTTGCCAAGTGTCCTTGAAAGCTTCGCTACTTGTATCGGGATTAGTGCCTGCACTTTTAAGAAGCTGATCTATTCCTTCATTTTTTAACCAATTATGGACTACTTCGTCCTGATTTTGCGGACTGAAATCTTCAACTCCTTTAGAGGAGAGTGGCGCATATTTACTTTGCCAGCTGCCGGTTAAAAATTGATACCTTCCAGCCGCACTCGACGTAGGGCTGCCTTCATGCCATTCAACTGATATAGCTGGATGGCCATTAAACCCATTAAAATAATTTCCATAACAATTACTGGATAACTTTCCGCCATATCTTCCTTGAGGATCGCTTTTTACTACCCCTCCAACTAAGGTTTGATAGGGGCTGATTCCGCCACAGCTCTTTGCTGTCCCTTCATATTTTGTAATCATTCTCATGAACGCGCGTAAGTAAGCATCTCCGCCCACCATAGCTAAAGGTGCGATGCCTGTGGCGGAAACTGACGGAACAGTAGGAGCAGGAGTGACCGTTATAGCAGGAGATGATTTGCTTCTCCATTCTTGTTTAACAGTGTCCCAAAGAAAAGTTTTCCGCGCAGTATTTATCCAAGAGACAATCCTCAACCACACTTCGTCAATCTCATCACAACGCTGTTTACTCAGACAATTTTCCACCGTCAACCCGGAAGAGGGAGTTGAAACCGTAGCGGACGAAGAGACCGGGGCATTTACCACCACCGTCGCAGTTGTCACTGCGCCGAAGACGGTGTCAAGCATGGTCTTTATGACCTGTTTTCTGCCTGTGCCGTCATAGAAATGCAGATTGTCGCCCTTACAATACTTTCCGCATGAATCACTGCCGGGCGGATCTTCAAGAGCAGAATAAGTATCAACAGGATAATCTATGAAGCCTGATTTGCTCAATGCGCCATTAAGAAGATTTTCATTGAAAGCATCCTGCTTATCTTGCTGAGCTTGAGACCAATAATTTGGCCCTTTGAAAGGAGTCGGCGCCAATACGATCACTTTAAGGTTAGGATTTTTTTCCTTTGCCATATTCGCCAGTTCAATGACCGCGTTGGTATAATCTTCCAGCGACGATTCCCGTATTTCGTTCACCGAAACGTCGAGGATGACGTAATCTATATTTGGATGCTCAGCCAATAAAGAACTTAATAGGGACTTCTGTCTTTTGGGACCATAACCTCCAATTGCATTCAGAAAAACTGTTGATCCTGCGCAGCTTTGCTCTAATATTTCTTTCATGGAAGGACGAACTTTATTTCCTTTGGGATCCTTGTCTACTGTATTTGAAGCCCCGACTAATCCAAATTTTTTACCTGCACATCCTTCGTAAACCCCTTGTGGGCTGACTCCTATTGTTCCTACTTGCACCTGCTGGGCCAGAGCGCCGCTTAACAAACTTAAGATAAGAATCATAAAAATAAGCATAAAAACAAGTGAATGGATGATTTTTGATTTCATGAAAACTCACTCTCGCTAAGCATAAATCTCTTGGTTAGAGTTACTTTCTTTCCCAGCAAAGGGTTTTCAACGATCACATCTAAAGTATATTCTCCTGCAGCCGCATCTTCACCTAGTTCAAAAAATTCACCAAACGCAATATTTTCAGTTTCTCTTCCACTGTTCAATTCAAGAGTATAAGCATTAGCCTGTTCTGACTGCAATATCGTCTCGCCCAGAGGATTAGTCATCTTATAATTACGCAATAACATCACTTGCCGATCAGTTACGCTGCTCTCTGCTAAAAACCATACATACACAGTCTCGGTCTTATCAAAACCTTCCCGCGTCTCTATACAGTTCAAATCTTCATCAATATAACCACAAAAAGCAAAATCTTTCACCACCAAGAAACCTTCTCTCCCCGCAGGAAGAAATTCAGCATTCAATATCGGTTCAGTCGCCACTTCATCTTTTACTTGGATCGTCCCCGACTTCACCAGCAATAACATCGCTGCGCTGGTAGCTACAATAGTTATCAAAACAATAAACAGTTCAATCTCTATCCTTCCTCTTTTATGCATCTTATTTTCCGCACTGTGCTGAATTGCTTATCTCTTCAAAGTATTTCTTTACTTTCTGATATTCCGCACCAGCCTTTATTTCAGCAGGATATTCCGGCAAAATTATTTTTTCTGTTCCTTTCTGTGCTTTTCGGTTATTAAACAGATCTATCAAATAGCAAACGTCATCTTTAAACGCAGTCTTCCAATCCACTTTATTCTTTTGGCTCTGCTCAATTTTAGCCGCAACCAGATAATAAAAGCCAGCTACTTCTTCGATATCCGCAACTCTTCTCTCAATCAATCCTTCTGCCACACCAATCACGTTAGCATAATTTTGATTGACAAAATCCTGATGAATTTTGCTGGCTAATTGAGAGATGAGCGGTTCTAACCGCAAGGCGATCTGCTGCGTCCAGGGGTTCTTGCCAGAAGTTGATTTTACTCTTTGCCGTTGGTCGTAATTGTAACAATTCCCTACCGCATCAGGCAGGTAAAGTTCTGCAGTGACAGATATGCTTTTCTCTTTCTGCGCAAACGCTGATCCGGCAGCTTGGCGGATCTGAT
>CAYIZT010000016.1:0-20715 GCA_964368095.1 uncultured Methanosarcinales archaeon | reverse complement strand
ATTTGGGAACACCTTACATCTACAAAAAAGAAAATCGTAAAGCCTTCAAGTGTTACCAAGATGCGTTCATTAAAAAGGCAAGAACATTGAAGGGATAATAATAATAATAATAATAATAATAATCAAACTATCTCTACTTTCTTAATTCCCTTGACTCTCTCTTTCACGTACTCTTCCTTCAACAGAAAATTCACCAAGTCTTTCAGCTGCGGATGTTCTATCTTAGCTTTTGCTTTGATCCTTCCTTTTTCCTCAAAAGCACCTTTATATTTCTTCTTGAAATCATCCACATATTCTTTCATCTTCAATGGCGGACCGATCCGCACTTCTTCAGCAGGCAATTCTTTTTTCTTAGTAACAAAATAAAATATCGCTTCAGGCCCCTTATTCCATTCCCATCCGGAAGCGGTTAAGGAAAATTCCTGCAATTTTTGGCGCAAAAACTCAAACACTTTCAACAATTTCGCACCGACCGCATCTTCTTTCCCTTCTGTGGAGACTACAGTCATGAATATTAAATTTCCTTTGCCTTGGTGCTTATTCCGCAACGAATCAAGCGTGATATTTTCTTTCACAAAAAATTCTTCCGCTGGTTTTTGTAGATACTTCTTCGCCAGTTCCTTGAATGCTTCAAATTTCTCCATGGACAGAGCAGCTGCCGCATTCCTGGCTTTATCGACCGGATCTACCACGATTAACGGTGATTGCAATTTCGAGGTATTGATATGGAACAGGGCCATCTCCGCGGTAGGATAAAATTTTGAAGGGTCTACTACGTCCTTCTCTTTCCATCTCTGTGCTGCTTTAAGGACTTTTTCAAATGATCCGTACTGCGCAGTCAATATCTCAAGCACATATCCGCTGAACCCTCCGATGTATGATTCTGCGCCATACATATTGTTGGCTTTACAGAACTGTTTCAGCAATCGGATATCATCTTTTATTCCAGCCGCATGTTTTTCAACCCAGGCTGAATGCAACGGTGAAATATCGGTTATATTGCGCGCCTGTTCAGCTTTATTAATTTTCAGGATAGGAACTGTTTCGAATAGCAGCCCTTCATATGAAAGCTGGAAATAATCTCTGCTTCCGTGCACCCGCCGCATTTTTATTGCAGGAAATGTTTTCTTTAAGGCCTTTTCCAGCAGATTAGAAAGTTCTTCGGATTGGCCTTCGTATTTCTTGAGATCAAACAAGACGAAAATATCCACATCGTGGCTGCCTGAAAGCCAGGTTCCCTTCGCGCCGCTGCCGCCCAAAATAGCCTTTGCTCCCATGGCTGCCAGAGCCGCATTCAATGATTTAATAAAGGAAGCTGCCGCCAGCAGAAAGTGCTTCTCCTCTTCTTTATTTGGTTTTATCTTTTGAAGTACTGTTTTCATGGTATCTTTTCTTCCAGACATCTCTCCGCAACACTTTCCTCAGTGTCATCTCGCCCTTTTCTAAAAGCTTCAGGTCATGTATAAGTATTTTGTGTATCTTTTCTTTGAAGAGAAATAAAAAAAGCAGGAAACTTATGACGATAGTTATAATTTGCAATGGTAAAGTTACGCTGCCTTCACGCAATTCCGCGCCAAAAAAAGTCAACAACACTATCTGTACCATAAACCCGGCAGTGGATACTAAATTGAAATGAAACAAAGAGATGTCGGTAAGTGCCGCTGCAGAGCTGACCAGATCATTGGGAAACAACGGCGCTATTCTTGCCATAAACAAAGCTAACAACTTTTTCTGCTCGAAAAATAGGATGAAATGAACAATTTCTTCTTCGGTAAAAAAGAACGAGGCTATTTTCTGGCCGTATTTGCGCGCTAAGGAAAATATCAGCAGTGAACCAAGGAATGCGCCGATCAAGCTGTACACCAGGCCCCATAACGGGCCAAAAATAAAACCGGCAAGGATAGTAGTAAACTGCGAAGGTATGATAGAGATGGTAGTTTGAAATATCTGCAGTAGGATCAAGCACAGAGGTGCAAGAACTCCAAAACTTAGTATAAACGAGCGCAGCGCTTCCGGATTCTCAAAAGAATCCTTTACTAAATCGCTTTGTGAGATTGTAAAAAAAAGTATGCCCAGGATTATCAGCACCAGCAGTAGCTTAACCCATCTGCCTTCTTTTTTCATTGTTTTTTAGGAAGAAATTCCGATATATAAACTTTCGTGCAGCTTAAGGTCATTAAACATAACCTCTTCCTCATTTCGTACTCTAAATCAGGGGTGACATATGTTTTTATAGTAAAGGTTATTCCTGCGTTATATGACGCTTTCCAACAGCCAGGTGCAATGTTCTGATTGCAGAAGATCTGTAAATAAGCTAGACACATTCACTTCAATTAACAGTTCAAGAGACTTAAGATACCTTTGCCGCTCTTGTTACAGCGTCAATAAGGATCTCGGTCTAGGACCGCAAGAAAAACCGCAGGTCAAGAGAGAATACTTCTGTGCCCGTTGCAAATATAAATTCAAATCTATGGCTACCTTATGCCCTTACTGCAGCAAGCCGGATCAGGTAGTCGAACAGGTTCATTCTGTCAGGGATTTGTTGTAAGATTAGATTATTTTAACGGGAAACCGCTACTTATTTGAGAGACTGCCTTCGTATAATGGGATTATACGGCTTCATCACTTTCCGCCAAGAAAGTTCAAAACGCTTAGTCGTTTTGTTACATTACGTTTTACATAGTAACATTTTCTCAGAAGAAAATCAAAATTTCCCAAATAAAGAAAAGAGGGGCTTAAGTTTATTGAGAAAAAGTAACAGATTCTCTGAAAACAATTGTTCCATAAGAGGAAGCACTATTTTTCAAGACATTTCTAAATTGGAGGACTTTTACAACATCTCCATAAACAATTCCAGAAATTGTTCCCCCACTTCTATTTTCCCACATAACATTTTCATGCGAAGAAACATCTAATCTTAATCCACAATATTCCTCTTGAATCATTCTTTTGATTGTATCTTCATAAGACTTTGATTGTGCAGGGTTGCTTGGACATGTTCCAAAACTTAATGTTGCCTTTGAGACTGCTCTGGATTCTACAACTTCAAATCCAGATCCCCTTAAATAATCTTGAAGTTCTAAAATGTCTTCTGGTGTTGCTCTGATAACCATTTCAGTACCTACTTTTGGTGCAACATTTTGTCTAAACCATCGCTTTTTTCCATTTGCAATAGTCCATGAAACTTTATAAAGAACATCAAAATCGCCCGAGTCATAGAGTAATTTTGCTAGAGAATTTCCCTCTCCTTTTCCCGATTTTTCTTTTGTGACATCTTCAACGTCTGTTTCTAAAAGTCCTCTAACCTGTTTTTCTCCAAGCAGGTGTTTTTGGAGATTTCTCTCTAAGCCAGAAACATCTTCCCCTGATTGTGATTCTAAATTGTAATACTTGATCAATACCATTTTAAGACTAAAAATAATTGTTTATTTATAAATTCCATTATAAATTTACTAATACTAAATTATAATCTGATAAAAAGTAAACCTCATCAATACCGATCTTCTTTTTCCATGTACTGAACTTCTTCATCCGTAACTCCGTTAAAGACTGGATTCTGGAATTCATACCTCTCTTGACCGTTATCAACTCGCAAAGGAACTCCAAAGAAAGTATCTACATACATTATTACCTCTCCTTCTAGTTGTAATATCCAGACATCCCGATTAGCCAGACGTGCTTCCCCTTTTTTCTTTGCTGAGCTGACCCCTTCAATCCAATCTAAAGGTGTTTTAAGGTAATATTGATTGTAGTCGACCGCGCCAATGTCGCCGGTCTTGATGCAGTACTTTTTACTTTCGCAATAAGCATTGGCAGTTTTAGCCAAAGTATTAAAAACGATTATATCCATCTCTTTACTGTTAAGGATGTTGGTTTGTGTAGGCAATTCTTGTTTCACTGTAACTTTTTTTATCCATACTTTAAGCGGTTTCTCTAAAGGTTGGTCTACGCGTTTATAATCATAAGACATGCTTACCACATTTTTACTTTTAGCTAAAAGTTCTTCTACTTCTGAGGTAGTGGAAGTCTCTACAACAGCAGCTTCTTTCTCCTCAGCTTGAGGACATAAAGCAGAATCAGAGACTGTGCTTCCGTCTGGACAGACGTATTTGGTCGCAGTACAGGAGAGCAAAAATAAAGAAAAAACCACCAGGATCAAAATAAATATTTTTTTCATCTATAGGATAGCATTATTTAGTTATATAAATACTTAACGGCTGGCCTGGCTCTGTCCTGAATCTCCGCTTTGCTTCGGGTTAGCATCGACTCACTTTTAGTATTGATTATGTTAGTGCGGTTCTCTCCCGTAAGGGACATCCCCTTCCGCAATCACTTTTGATATGGATTCTATCGTTCGTGTATTGATGCTAACCACATTCAGGACAGAGCCACTTCCGCGGTATATTTTTTAAAGAAGGGCTTGATTTGAATAATGTGGTCAGCAAAATAACTATTGTAGAAGCACTGTCTTGTCAGGATGCACTTTTCATAGACGCCAGGACGCCTAAAGAATATGCCGAAGACCATATCCTTGGAGCGGTCAACATTCCCCTGCTTGATGACCAAGAACGCCATGAAATAGGCATAATCTACAAACAATATTCCCGGGAAAAGGCCATTGAGCGCGGGATGGAATTATTTCCAGCAAAAATCCCATCAATTTACAATGCAGTCAAAGACCATAAAAAAAATACCATCATCGTCTATTGCGCCCGAGGAGGTATGCGCTCCGGTATCATCGCTTCCTTGCTTGAATCAATCGGGTTTAAAGTCCTGCAGGTCGAAGGAGGCTACAAAAGCTTCCGGCATCATATTGTTGACCAGCTTTATAATTTTCAGCTGAAACCAAAGATCATCTGTTTGTATGGCCTGACCTGTTCGGGAAAAACCAAGCTGCTGGAACTGCTTCCTAACGCGCTTAATCTAGAAGAACTGGCCCAGCATCGCGGCAGCTTGTACGGCGGAGTAGGTTTGAGTCCCAACCGCCAAAAAAAATTTGAAAATCTTTTACTGCAGCGCCTTAGAGAACTGAACAACAACACCCACATTTTTGTAGAAGGAGAAAGCAGGAAGATAGGCAATACAGAAATTCCGCCTTTCTTGTTCAAAGCTATGAAAAATGGTATCAGCATACGCATCAATAAAGATTTTGAATTGCGGGTGAAGGAATGTGTGCAAGAATACTTCTCTTCACCTAAAAGAGTGCAGCAGATTAAAGAGATTACACCTCAATTGCGCGAGATAATAAGCAATAAACGGAAGCAAGAAGTATTAGCATTTATCGAAGAGAAAAACTATGAAGAAGCGGTGAGAATATTGCTGAAGGAATATTATGATACTCTTTATGCGCATACCTTGAAGGATGTCAAGTTTGATTTTGAGGTCCCTAACAATTCTATAACGGAAGCCATAAGAAAATTAAAAGAAATAGAAAAAACCGCTTGACTAACTAAGTAGTTTTTTAGATCAAACAGCTGTTATGACAGGCATCTGTATCTAGGGTATTTCCATCATCACATTGCTCCACTAATCTGTAACGATTTGGCTTCTGTACAAACCCATCACCGCATTTAGCCCAGAGGCATTTGATAGTACAGGAATCAGTATTGTTAATGTTTCCGTCATCACATTCTTCCACTAATCTGTAACGATTAGGCTTCTGTACAAACCCATCACCGCATTTAGCCCAGAGGCATTTGGTAGTACAGGAATCAGTATTGTTAATGTTTCCATCATCACATTCTTCACCAGTATCTAACTTACCGTTGCCGCAAACAATCATTGCACTTAAACGTGTCGCTTCAAAAAGCTGAAGTTCTCGATCCGCTTCCTCTTCCTTCTTTTGATCTTCTGCCACGTTGTTAATAGAAACAGTATAAATTGAAGGTTCTAAGATATAAGACGGTAAATTTAATAACCTCACTTTAGCTGTTTGGAGTGTTTCGTAATGCTTTGCGACTTGTCCTGGACTGAAATGAGCAAGATTTGGGAAACAGGTTTTAAAATAACTCATGATGTTTGTTCTGTCCGGTTTAAAGGCATATGTGACTTTAGCACCTGAATTCAAAGTTACCGGAACTTCAATCTTTTTGCTTAAATCAGGATCGCATTTCTCACCAATTACATTTGTAAATAAGCTAGTGCCTGGATCTGCAGGAGTATCTAAAATACCAAATGGAAAATCACCATCTAAAATATTCTGGATTGCAGCATTGTTATTAGGATCTAATCCTTTAGAGTTAATATTGTACTTAATTGTATTTGCAGCTTCTTCTATAGTTTTCGGCCGGTTGCTCCCAAATGTATGGTCGGTGCAGAAGAAGTGTCCAGACTCATGGGCAAAAAGATTTCCGTCGCTTAAGCTTGGTGGCATCGCTATGTATTGACTATAGCAACTAGAAAACCCACCAGTAGCTTTATCAACAATCCAATGCCCTGCAGAATTACTATATTCAGGTTCTAGATTTTGATTTGCTAAAGCAAAAACTACTAAACTCCCCGGATATTGTGAAGCAAAATTTGATCTTGCATATCCAGTTTTTATATCATCATAAAGGATTATAGTTTTAAGATCATAATCATTCCATAGGCCATCTTTATTAATGTCTTTTTCCTGAATCATTTCAATCTCAGATACAGGTTTAGAAAAGACATACCTTGAAGCAATAAGGTCGTCCTTTACAAAATCATAACTTGTTGCCGGATCTATTATAAACCTGATCTTAGAAAGACTTCTTGCATAAATATCATTAGCTTCGTTCAGACGAACTTGGATATAAGACTGCTTTAAATCATTAGAGCATAAAATTCCATCAGCCATACAAGTTTTAACTACCCTTACTTTTATTTTTGATACTTTGTAAGTAAATTTACATTGTGAAGTACAGAAATCATCTTCTAAGCTATTACCGTCATCACACTCCTCACCAAGATCGGTCTTCAAATTACCGCATAAGGTTCCGAAGGCCTGTCCAGCTAATGCCCCTTTAGCTTCTCCGTCAGTAAGCGGAGCGCAGGAAACTACTAAAAACAATATTGATAATACACTAACAAGAAGAGATAATCTTAAGACAGATTTATGAAGGATATTTCTCAAATTTATTTATCACCTAATTTTTAAAACTAAGAGAAGAGCCGCAGGTTATTAAATATTTTGGTTCTCTTGGTTCTATAGAAAAAGCAAAAAGAAAAAATGAAGGTAACTAAACTTATTTAACACAAGCCCCATTTTTACAGCTCAACCGGCAGGGCACCGTCTCTTTTCTCTGTACATTACCCTTGCAATAATTTTCGTAAACCGTCCTGGCATCTTTACAAGTGTCTATAAAAGAACCCAGCACATTTTTAACCGTCCCTTGTACGGTTGGATTTCTGCCACCATCACTATCAATACAAGTATAAGGAGATACTGCCTTTCCAGTTATTTTACCGTTTACATTGAGTACTAATAAAAAAACCGCTAACAACCCTAAAACCACATAAACTGCTTTTCTCATTCTAACGCCTCTTTTAATTATTAATTAACTTAATTAGTTATTCAGTAACAAAATCTTACAAGATATAAACCTTTCCGAAATAACTATTATTTCTAATAGCCTCTCGTTAAATAAAAATCAAAAAAATAGAAATTACATAAAATTAATCCTCTATTTTTTACAAGCGCCTTCCTCGCATCGGCAAGGGACGGTTTCTGTCAGATGCGCTATCCCCTCACAATAATGCTCCAGAAGATTTGCCGCATTTACGCAAGTATCGGTTGCTGACTGCGGTTTAACTGAAGTACGATCCTTAAATTCTACTGTGCCTTGATTATACAAATCGTAACCATCGCTATCCGTGCAGCTGCGCGGCAGGTTGTAGGCAAAAGAATTTCCCGTTATCTTCCCGTTTAAAACAGAGACCAGCAATACGACTGCCGCCAATCCCAAAACTACCAATATTTTTTTATCCAAGTTTAACACCTCTAATTTTAATGAAAGAAAGCAAAACCATTTAATAAATATTTTGATTCAGAAACATAATTTCCCAGAATAAACATAAGTTACCCTATAAAATTAAAATAAAAAATAAAAGAAGAAAAAGGAATTACATCCTTTTTTTCTTTTTGCCGCCTTTGCGGCCGCGAGCCATCATCGCTCGAGAGACGTGACCTTTGCCGTCGACGAAATACAAATAGCCTGGTACTTTCTTAACCCCAGCTTTAGCGACAACTTCTATTTTTGCTTTTCCTTTCTTTCGTCCAGCCCTGCTCATCGCAGCACGGGCGACATTACCCTTCTTATCGACGAAATAAAGGTAACCCTTAACTTTTTTAACTCCAACTTTTGCAACAACTTCAGCCATTCTATACCCACCTCTTTTGTTTTATAACGAAGGACAATGTTGTCCTTCGGAATATCCGAAAAACTTTTGTTTTTCGTTATGTTTTTGGCTAACAAGAATAACGCGAACAAAATAACTGCGTTTTTCCTGATAAAGAGATTTCATTATAGTATTTAAAGCTTTCCTTTCTCCGTCGGAAAATACGCATTCGGTCCGACCAAAGATTTATATTTATCTAAAAAATGATTAGCACAGGAATAAAATTATTTAAATATCAGAAATGAGTTAATATTAAAAAAGAGGGATAATGTGAAATTCGATTTCATTGTATTAGGCGCGACAGGGATGCAGGGAAGAATAGTTGTAAGAGATCTTCTGGAGACAGGTTATTCTGTATTCTTGTGCGGTTGGGAAAAGACAGGGGATAAAAAAATAGTATCTCATTTCTTGAATATGTACAAGAAAAAGACAAACTTCAGATATGTTGAAGCGAGAAAGATCAGCACGATAATCAATGCTGTGAGAGAATCAAAATCAAATGTTTTGGTAAATTGCATGGAAGGGGACTGGAATTATGAAGTCTTTAAAGCCTGCACGATGTTAGGAGTTAACTGTATAGATCTTGGTTCGGAGATTCCCGTGACCAGAAAACAGTTTTCACTTAATCCGATCATGAAAAAGAAAAATATCGTCGGGATTACCGGCATAGGTTCTGTTCCGGGAATCGGCAATGTAATGCTCAGATACGCTTCTGAAAAATTTGATACGATTGAAGATATCAATTTAGGATTTGCCTGGGACTCAAACCTGAAAGAGTTTGTGGTTCCTTTTTCCATTGAAAGCGTGCTGGAAGAATTTACAGATCGTGCGCCGATAGTTGAAAACCGGCACTTCAAATACAAAATCCCATTAAGCAATGTTATTAAAGAGTATCATAGACATATCGGTGCAGAAAAGGAGCTTCTGGTCAGGCATCCTGAGCAATATACATTCCTGCATACTTTCAGGAGGAAAGGCCTGAAGAACATCAAGTTTTATGCCGGGTTCCCCGAGCATTCATTCCAGATGATCTTAAGTCTGATAAAACTTGGCTTTGCAAGTAAAAAGGAGATAGATTATTTCGGCGCAAAAATAAAACCAATAAATTTTCTGACCCAGATGCTCAAGAATTTAGGCATGCCTAAAGGATATACGGAAAAAGAAAACCTTTGGGTGCATATAACCGGCACAAAAAAAGGAAAGCGGCGGGATATTATGATGGAGTGTTTAGTGCCTCCATTAAGAGGGTGGGAAAGCGCCGGCTGCAACATCGACACAGGGTTTCCTGCAAGCATCCTGGCCCAGATGGTGAAAAAAGGCGCTATAACGGAAAGAGGATGTTTCTCTCCCGAGATAGGAGTTCCGCCTTCTGTTTTTTTCAGCGAGCTTAAGAAGAAAAAAATAAGAATTTATGAAAATGGAAAGGCAATCAACTGATGAAAATTTTGATACTTGGCCATGGTGCAGTCGGTTCTGTGCTGGCAAAGCTTCTGCATGAAGAAAAAGAAGTCAAATCAGTAATCTGCGCAGATATTTCCTTCAAGGAAGAAAAAAAGTTTAAAAAGTTCCATCACGTTAACATCAGCCTGGAAAATAAAGCGCAGCTTCTCAATCTCTTAAAAAAACATAAGCCGGACCTGGTGGTGAATGCCAGTTCGCCCACATTTAATGTTGAAGTGCTTGATGCCTGCGCAAAATCAGAATGCAATTATCTGGATATGGCTGCCTGGTGGGAGCGCGATAATGATAAAAATGCAGTAAGCCCTTACAAAATCGAGCAGTTTGATTTTGACAAGGCGTTCAAGGGAAGGAATATTGTCGGGCTGATAGAGGCAGGAATTTCGCCTGGAATGACCAACCTTTTTGTCCGCGAGTGCGCAGACCAGTTTGATGAACTTGAAGAAGTAAAAATAAGGTTGATAGAAGAATCGGCAGTGAAAGAGCTGAGCTTCGCCTGGTCTAAAAAGGCGCTGCTGGATGAGATCAATTCAAAACCGCTGGTATATGAAAACAAAAAATTCAAGATAATGGAACCGTTCACGGGGATTGAATCCTACAACTTTCCCAAACCTTTTGGTAAGAAAAAAGTTGGTCTGCTGTGCCAGGAAGAGGTCGGGACAATACCTTTTTACATCAAACTGAAAAAAGTAGACGTAAAGGCATACGACAACCAGGCAGGCATCTACCAGTTTCTTTATAATCTTGGACTGACCTCTGAAAAAGAGATAGATTTCAATGGGATTAAGATAACACCTTTTGATTTTGTGGTCAAGGTTTTGCCGGAAGTTTCGTTTAATTTCAAGGATGCTCGGTTTGATAACGCCCAGTTTGCTTTTGCGGTAGAAGCCAGCGGGAAAATAAAAGGCAAAAAAAAGAGGATAAGATATTTTGTTTCATGCCCAAAACAGAAAGAGATAAACAAACTCGGCTTGAATGCTAATTTCATATCCTATCCTACGGCACTTTCCGCAAAAATATTTGCCATGGCCGTACCAAAAATAAAAGCGAAAGGCATTATTCCGCCAGAGGCGCTAGACAAAGAGATCAGGAAATTGATATTGTCAGAATTTGATAGGACTAAACAAGTAATCGTCAAAAAAGAAATATTAAGATAAACTTCTTACAATCTCGTCAGTACACTATCTCTTCCTAGAATATCTTCCGCCATCAGAGCATCATTCAGATTAATAACGCCTTTAGTAAACTTCTCCTGGTCGTCAAAGCCGACGCGCGGACAAGCGGTATTAATCCACACATCTATGAAATTGAAATTCTCTAACTGATCAAAAGAGACCACATTATCGATGAAATAATAACATTTCTTGTCAGCATATCTTTTTTCAAGTAGCAAGGAAGGCCGAAATTGCTCCTGGCCCGGCTTAATAGTGACTATAACACCGATGGTTTTTGCGGTCAGGAACTTCATCAAAGAAGCACGATATCGCAGCAGGATCTTCTTGATATCAGTTATTCCCATCAAGGACATCTTCTTCTGGATTGGATCGTTGCAGACAATCTCCTTCATCTCATGCATATCCTTCTGCGCATAGACCAGCGCTAAGGGGTGGAATTTACCGTCTCCTACATACAGATAACAATCACTTTTTTTCGCTTCATCTCTGGACATATTCAAAGAATTATGATAATTGTCGCAGCCAAGTAATTGCCCTTTGACCTGAGTTCGATCTGCATGGGAAGTGATGACAGTGATATTATTATCCGCCAGCTGTTTTCTTACAACGTCAAGATTATTCACGAATTGCACTGATGCATACAAAGCGATGGTCTTGTACTTCTTCTTTTTCAGGTAAGCAATAGTATCTTTAGATAATTCTACTGTACCGCTGAAAGGAGCGTCTAAGAAGAGGACTTCCATTTTTATTCCACTACCTCATCGATTGATTGATATTTTGTTGGCTTTACTAATTCTAATTGCGGGACAGCAACATTTCCGGTAATTTTTTCTTTGATAGTTTGAGGAATAGTTTTCTTTTTCTTAGGAGGAGTCATGATTTGGTCTATAAAGTAAGTTCCTGAAATAGCAAAAATTGTAGCGACACCTATTGAAGCTAAAAAAGAGGACGGAGATTTGTGATAAAAACCAAAGCTAGACAATACAACTGACCATGCTGCTGCTATCGGTCGCAACGCCGAAAAGCGTGGTGTAAGTCCAGCTCCAGTACTCTCAAGTAATCGATCTTCTTTCTTTTCCCGATAATGTTGTTGATCCTTAAATTTATGTCCTGCATACAAAGCTGACAAAAGCATTATAGCGCCAAGAGTAATACCATCACTGTTATTGTCCCTCACACCAAAGCTTAAATCATAGGTTCCTCCAACTAATAAAGAAGCAACCATAGCTGAATCCATACTTCTCGTCAGATTATACTTATTCCATCCATATTCTTTGTTGCAGTATTGCGTAACCGTCTCATACTTCTGCCAGATAGCTTTATCCAATTCTGTCAACTTATCTACCAAACCCATGTTTACCATCCTACCTTCTTATTGAATTTATTATGCCCCCAGCTGATAAGTAAATCGATATCCATCCGGTTCAAGCCTAACGGAATATCGCAGGCGCCAAAGTTGCTGCCCAGCCAGATCAATACTCTTGCGCCGGTTTCCGCTTCAATCCTATCTGCAATATCTTTCGCATACGGCTTCATACCGTCCGGTAGCTGGATACAGATAGTTTTAGCCTTGCTGTCTTTGACCTTAGCGATAGCTTTTTCAACTTCGGGATTATATAATCTCATGAATAATCTTTTTAGAGGGTTATTTTATATATATTTCGTCTAAATTAGAGAACCATGGACGTCGTAGAAAAATTCAGGGCTTACCGAAGCAAAAAGCTGGAAAAGATAGGTAAATCGCTGGTGAAGATAGGCATCAGCGCGAACCAGGTGACCGCTTTAGCTTTTCTCTCAGGATTGGCAGCGGTTTATTTCCTATTTAGCAACTATTACTTATTTATCATATTCGCCCTGCTCCATCTTTGCTTTGATGGTATGGATGGAGTGATTGCGCGATTGACCAAACCAACTACTGCCGGAAAATATTTTGACTTGCTTTCAGACAGCACAGTCACCTTTATCGCAATATTAAAAGTAGCCTGGCTCTTACAAGAATTTTATGTTTACATCACAGCAGGACTATTTCTTGCCGCATTATTCATCCATCTGGTTTCAACACTACGGGCACCTATGTTTTTCCTGAGAACTCCCACCATCATTATTTTATTGATAGCTGTCAATCCATCGTTTCCCATGACTGCCGCAACACTTACTGCCGGATATTTGGCTGCCGGCGGAACTTCTTTATTTTCCCTGGCCAGGCAGCTGCAGTGGTATGTCGGAAAGAGATGATTCAGAATCTTGTTTCTCTTATCTTCAACAGATATCCCACATTATTTGCCAGCAGATGCAAGATAGGACTTAACACCAACAATACTAGGACAGTTTGTATCGGCGGCACATATACAAAAAATCCTGCGATCAAGCCACCGATAACAAAATCAAGCTGATCCCAACCCCACCAGGGATGACCGGGTTTTATGCCTTGTTTGCGCTTATAAAAACTTTTCAATAAATCTCCTAAAATCACCCCAGCTCCCTGCAAAAATCCAAACCAGAAAGGAAAATCAGCATAATCAATCAAGGCCCAAGCCTGAAATCCAGCGCTATACAGCCATTGCTGCAGCCAGAACACCAGGCCACCAGCTAAGATAGCAACAGCCAAGCCTCTCCAGGTCTTATGGCTTCCGAATAATTTTTCATGGATAGGCTTACTTCCAAAAGGGATCCTGCGCAACAATACCGGCGCCATGTTGGCGATATATCCCGGAAGAAAAAAGTAAAGGGAATTGATGATCATGAAAGGACAATAATAATGGACTTTTTAAAAGTAACTTAAAACTACATATTTCTAATTATTCTTCTAACATCTCGGATTTCTTTTTCTAGCTGTTTAAAATTCTCAGAAGCGTACTTAATATCTTCTCCTAAAATAGATTCAGATTCTCGTACCATAAACGCTCCTTCTTTAGTTTTTTTGTAAGCCATATTTAATCTTAAAACAGCTAACTATTTAATCTTTTTGATAGTGCTTAACTTATATTTTAGCCCTATATTTTCCTTCTCTATTAGAGCTGAGCGAGCAAGTATTCTACTCATTTTCTCTTCTAACCATTGTTTCTGCTTATCCATCAGCATTTCATATCCGACTACATAAATGAAAGGAAGTATAATTAGCTCTAAGGACAACCACATTGCTGTACGTTCACTATCTATATAAGTCAAAACAGTAAAAATAATAGCAAATACTGTTGCAAACAAAGAAAGCTCATACTTTTTCTTCATAAAAGAATGCGCTAACATTCTCCTTAAATGGATTATTACAATTCAATCACTATTTCCCACAACTAAAATCTATTTAAACCACCGCTTTCCCCTTCAATCCTACCTTAAAAAAAGAAGTGGATAGATAACTACTTAAAAAAAGATAAAGAGAGATAACTACTAAAAAAGTGCTGGGAAAAGAAACTACTTTTCCGTGCACATGAAAATAAGAGAATACTTATTTTCAGTGCAGAAATTAGGTAGATTCCTAATTTCGTGCACCAAAAGGATAGTCTTCCTTTCGAGTGAAAACAAATCTTTATGTAGTTCAGTAGTTTACTAACGGAAAAAAAGGGGGCGGTGCAGTGTTGTTATTCTGCTCGCATTAGATCAGGCGGAAGATAAAGCGTAGGTAGGATTCTCTATGCTCTCTTTGCCATCAAAAAAAAGGGTGATAGGAATGGAACATAAAAGCTTATTAGCAGAGCAGCAGGGTCTTCAAGTAAAGAGATATTTCACCAAAGACGGAGTAAGCCCTTTTGAGATGTGTAAGTACGAAAAACGTTCTTCCACCATCCGTAATCCTGACGGTTCTATCGTGTTCCAGATGAATGACATTGAAGTTCCTACTTTTTGGACACAAGTCGCGACAGACATCCTGGCGCAGAAATATCTACGTAAAGCCGGTGTCCCTTTACGAAACGAAGACGGAGAATTATTGGTAGATGAAAACGGAAAGATGATCACCGGCAGCGAGACCAGCATCAAGCAGGTAGCGCATCGCATCGCCGGATGCTGGAAACATTGGGGCGAACGTTACGGCTACTTTAATTCTCCGCGCGATGCCACTATCTTCTATGAAGAGATGGTCTTCATGATCATCAATCAATTTGCCGCTCCAAACAGCCCGCAATGGTTTACCACCGGCTTGAACTGGGCTTATGGATTGACCGGACCTGCTCAAGGACATAGCTACGTAGACCCGATCACTAAAAAATTAGAAGTTTCTAAAGATGCTTATACCAGGAACCAGCCTCATGCTTGCTTTATCCAATATGTCAACGACGATCTAGTACGTGAAGGTGGCATTTTCAGTTTGCTGACGAGAGAAGCGAGAATTTTCAAATACGGCAGCGGCACCGGAAGTAATTTTTCCAATTTACGGGGAAGGGGAGAACGTCTCTCCGGAGGCGGGCAGAGTTCCGGCTTGATGAGTTTCCTCAAAATATTTGACGTCGCTGCCGGGAGCGTTAAGTCCGGAGGGACCACCCGGCGGGCTGCTAAGATGGTTTGCTTAGATTTAGATCATCCCGAGATTGAAGATTTTGTATGGTGGAAAGTTCGCGAAGAAGAGAAAGTCGCTAGCCTGGTCACCGGCAGCAGGATTCTCAACCAAAAATTATCAAGGTTGATCGAACTGGCAAAAAATAGGGAAAACGCCCTGCAAGATAAAGAAGTGCAGCAGGCATTGCAGGAAGCTGCCGAGAGCAACATCCCGGTCAACTACCTAGTCCGCGCGTTAGATTTAGCTAAGCAAGGATATGAATTGCCATTGAATGAATTTGATACCCACTACGAGTCAGATGCATACTTGACTGTTTCCGGACAAAACAGCAATAACTCTGTACGCATCCCCAATGCCTTCTTTGAAGTGCTGGAGAAAAAAGGAAAATGGCAGTTGAAAGGCCGGATCACCAAAGAAGTTATGGAAGAAATTCCAGCAGAAAAATTATGGGATGACATCGGTTACTGCGCCTGGGCCTCTGCTGATCCAGGCGTGCAATATGATACGACTATCAATGAATGGCACACTTGTCCGGCCGGCGGAAGGATCAATGCCAGCAACCCTTGCGGGGAATATAATTTTCTAGACGATACTGCCTGCAACTTAGCTTCCATCAATTTGATTAAATTTTACGATGAAACAAAAGAAGAGTTTGATGTTGTGGGATATCGGCATGCAGTACGTTTATGGAGCATCGCCTTGGAAATTTCTGTACTGATGGCTCATTTCCCGTCAGAAGAGATCGCCAGAAAGAGTTTTGAATATCGCACTTTAGGTTTAGGATATGCTAACATCGGGACGCTGTTGATGCTGCAAGGCATTCCCTACGACAGCGATAAAGCAAGAACGATCGCAGGTGCAATGGCCGCAATAATGACCGGAGACAGCTATGCAGCTTCTGCCGAACTGGCTTCCGTCCTAGGAGCATTCGAGCGGTATCCTGAAAATAAAGAATCCATGCTTCGCGTAATAAGAAATCACCGCCGCGCTGCCTACGATACAGATGACTATGAAGGATTGCGGATTACGCCTCATGGAATAGACCAAAAATTATGCCCTTCCGATCTTTTAACGGCTGCGCATGATTCCTGGGATAAAGCTCTGGAATGGGGAACCCAATATGGTTATAGGAACGCACAGGTAACAGTTATCGCTCCGACTGGTTGTTTAGTCGGCGGATCTCTTGTCTCAACCGAGAGAGGATTTGTTCGTTTACGAAGCCTCGGCAATGTAAAGGGAAACCAATGGCAAGAAGCATCATTCAAAGTTCTTACCGATGAGGGTCCCAGAACAGCCACAAAATTTTATATTAATGGGCAGGCCCAGACGAGAAGAATCACTACTGCTGCTGGATATGAAATTCAAGGAACTCCAAACCACAGGATAAAAGTTGTAACGGAAGAAGGAGCATTTGAATGGAGGACATTAGAAGAACTTAAACCTGGAGATAGAGTGCCCTTGTCCATGAAGATGATATTTGGAAACCCGCAAACAGTACTTTTACCGCCGTTGCCAGAAATGCACTGGAACGCTGATTACGAAACAGAAGTTCCGGCAGAGATGAATCCACTTTTAGCAGAGCTGGTAGGTTATTTCATGGGTGATGGAAGCTTGCATAGTAAAGGTCTTCGCTTTTGTGTAACCAACGGTGATGACGATGTAGTAGAAAGAATCTCAAATATTGTAAAAGAATTATTTCATCTAGATTGTAAAGTTACACCTCAGGAAGGATACATGGAAGTTGCGGTTCACTCTGTTCCTTTAGCTGTGTGGTGGGAAGCTACAGGCTTCGCAAAAATAAAACCCTCGCCTGTGCACAGCGGGAAAGGATACTTGCCTTACATTCCTGATGCGATATTGTACTCTAACAATAAAGAAGTATACACTACTTTTCTTCGAGGTTTGTTCGAAGCAGACGGTACAGTAACAAATAGTTGCCCTGCTTGGACGAGCGCCAGTAAAGAGTTTAGCCAGGAAGTAAAGTTTTTACTACTGGCGTTAGGTTTTCCAAGTACTACTAAAATAGACATTTCCGGTTGGGGGCATTCAGAGATATATTGCCTTCGCTTACGGAACATGTCCTATAATGATAAATTCAGGAGAGAAATAGGGTTCATGAGCAGTAGAAAGATGAGCAAGGTAACGCTCTCAACTAGCTTTCAAGGGACAAAGAAAGATTTAGTCTATATTCCTACCGAAATGATAAGCCAACTGGTGAGTGCTTCCGGAGAATACAAAAACGCAGTGCTTATGTCTGTGAAAAGGCAACAAGCAGTAACTCGGCAAGTTGCTGAAGTACTATACCAGAGAACACAGGATCCACAATTGTTGCAAGCACTCCAGTTTTTTTACGATACTGTTGAAAGCAACGAAGACGGAGGAATTGAAAGCACTTATGATCTTTCCGTTCCTGAGAATGTAACATACTTAGCTAATGGATTCATAAGTCACAACACCATCGGCTTAGTGATGGACTGTGATACCACAGGAGTAGAACCTGATTATGCCCTGGTAAAATTCAAAAAATTAGCCGGCGGTGGATTTTTTAAAATAGTTAACCAATCCGTCCCTAAAGCTTTGCATAGATTAGGTTACACTCAGCCGCAGATCAAGGAGATTATTACCTATTGTTTAGGACAAGGAACACTGGAAGAAAGCCCTGTTGTCAACAAAGAATCATTAACACGTAAAGGATTCACGCCGAAAGCTCTGGAAGCAGTCGAGAAAGGAGTACGCAACGCCATGGACATCCGCCATGTCTTCAACAGATGGACTATCGGCGAAGAATTGTATGGTAAGTTGATGAACGGCAAGAGCGGAGATCTGTTGAGCGTCTTAGGATTTTCTGAAGTTGAGATTGGTATGGCTAACCAGTACATCTGCGGAACCATGACTTTGGAAGGAGCGCCGCATCTACGTCTGGAACATTATGAAGTATTTGACTGCGCTAACAAATGCGGTTCGAAAGGGAAAAGATATATTCACCCCTACGGACATCTGAACATGCTGGCAGCAGTGCAGCCCTTCATCTCCGGCGCAATCTCCAAGACCATCAACATGCCGCCAGAATGGACTGTTGAGCAGATCAAGAAAGCATATTACGACGCCTGGACCATGATGATCAAGGCAGTTGCCTTGTATAGAGATGGTTCTAAACTATCACAGCCACTAAATGCAACTTTAGAACAGCATCCTGAACTGAAGAAGATGCTAGAATCTTCATCTAGACAGCCGCAGGTGGTAAAAGAGATCATCAGGAAAAAAGTCAAGGTCGGTCCTCAGATGCTGACCTTGTCCGGATCCATGCAGGATGGCAAAGTAGGTGAAGTATCGTATGTATTTAATGGGCTTTCTCCTGCCCAGGAGACCATGATGAGTGCGGTGGTGAATTTAGTGAACTTAGGATTGCAGAACGGATTTAATCCCTCGCTTATCGCCGAGAAGAGCCTGAACGTGAAAGGACATCCGCTGATCTCTGAATTAAAGATGTTCCTGCAGGAATTTGAAGAGAATAATGTTTCAGCGCCAGAGGAAGTTTCTGTAGTTAAAGATAGTTCAGAAAAGATGGCCTGCAAATCCTGCAAAGCGACTCAGATGCGGCAGAATGGGACATGCATGTTGTGCGAAGTTTGCGGGGAAACTACTGGGTGTAGTTAGGAGAGAGGGTAAAAACATGATAAAAACAAAATTAATTACCGAGATTAATCCAAATGCTAACTTGAAGGAGGCATGGAGACATTGCAGAAGATGTAAATTAGATTACCCTTCATACGAGCAGCACCAATGTGGTTAAATTGTTTGCAACAACATTAATCACGGGAATGAGTATTTTTCTTTTTTTAGAAATTTTAATTATTTTTTCAATAAATAAAAAGTACAGTAAATCCCCTAAGAAAGGAGAATATAAAGTTTATGAAGAGCTAATTAAAAATCTTAACAGCAATACATTTACACTAGCAACACTTACTGTTGCTATTCTTGCATTTATTGAAAGAGATAACGATATTGGAACACAAACTTTTTTGATTTACGGCCTCTCATTGCTCTTCGTCTCTGCATTTTTAAGTGAATTTTCGGGACTTAAAAAAATAATTTATTTTATCCAGAGGAGAATATTACATTATTGGTTTTATTCTATTATTCTTGCAATATCAACTTTTTATGTAAGTCCTTCCTTCACTTTTGAAAGTAATTTTAAAACAATAATTGTTATATTGGGAGTAACTGTTGGCATTATAGTTTTAACTCATACTTATTCAATTTATATGGAGATAAAAAACTCTTGCAAGAAAAAAAAGCCTTCATAAAACCACCAAAATCCTTTTATACTCTTTTTCATACTGACATTACATGTCTCCAGAACAGCTCGCCGCCATCAAAAGCATCGTCAAGCGAGACGGAAGGGTGGAAGATTTCGATCTGAAGAAAATAGAAGACGCCATCTTCCAGGCAGCTGAATCTGTCGGCGGGAAGGACCGCAATCTTGCCAATTCATTAGCGGTAAAGGTTCTTGAAGCACTGCAAAAGAAATTCAAGGACAAGCCTACCGTAGATAATGTCCAAGACATGGTGGAAAAGACGCTGATCGAAGAGGGCCATGCCAGAACTGCTAAAGCTTTCATACTATTCCGCCACCAGAAAGATCAGGAGCGGGAACAAAGAGCATTAATAATAGGAAAGGAAAATGAAGATGCTAATCTAGAATTCTCCAACGAAGCGTTGAAAGTATTGGAACGCAGATATCTGCTCAGGAATCCGGAAGGGCAGGTTATCGAAACGCCAAAAGGGATGCTGCAGCGGGTTGCTAAAAATATCGCTCTTGCAGATAAATATTATGGTGCGTCAAAAGAAGAGACCAAAAAAACTGAAGAAGAGTTTTATTCACTGATGTCCCAGTTGAAATTCCTGCCCAATTCGCCAACCTTGATGAACGCAGCTACTATCACCCAGCAGTTAAGTTCCTGTTTCGTGCTTCCGGTGGAAGACAACATCAGCGGTATTTTCGGCGCATTAAAAGACGCAGCATTGATCCATCAGCGCGGTTCAGGGACCGGGTTTTCGTTCTCACGTCTAAGAACAAAAGGAGATTTTGTCCGTTCTAATGCCGGTGTGGCTGCCGGCCCGGTAGCCTTCATAAAAGTATATGATAAAGCCTTGGAAGCGATTAAGCAGGGCGGCATACGCCCCGGCGCAAATATGGCGGTATTGAAAGTCGATCATCCTGATAAC
>CAYIZT010000015.1:0-22104 GCA_964368095.1 uncultured Methanosarcinales archaeon | reverse complement strand
TTTCAGAAATGCGACTAACGATTCAAGAACGGCAAATTTTCTATCTGCAAAAATATCATAAGGGATCAGTATCGAAGTATCGGAAGAATCAATCTCCCCGGATAGTTTTTCTTTTGCTTTTCTATACGTCGTATAAAGAGTGCTTTTCTTTCGGTTAAGCAGGCTAGAAATTTCAGCGATAGTAAGGCCTCTGGTCTCTTTCAAATACACCACTATCGCTTCCAGACCGGAAATGCCGGAGCGGAAAATAGAGACAGGCAGGCCTTCTGTTTTACCCAGCAGTTTTTCTAATACTTCTTTTTTTTCTTGCGGAGATAGCGATGAGACTAAATCATATAGTAATTGTACTAAATTTTCCTTTTTTTTAAGGTCCACGCTCTTTCTCTTGGATAGGCATATTTTCTTTTTAAACTTTTGCTATCCTGTAATAATTTTTACCCGTCATGTAACTATTTTTTATTATTATGTAGCTTTAATAAGGTCAGGCTTAGGGTTATGCCTTCTTTATATTGTTAATTTGTAGCTTTAATATGCTATTATGTGGTCTTGAATTATTAATATGTAGTTTTAGCGTTCTATCATGTAATATTAAATTATTATGCTGTAGTTTTAATATGCTATTATGTAGTTGCGTTACCTTTAAATAGTTATCGATTTTACGATTAAAATATGTGGGTTAATACCTTAGATCCGGTAATTTTTCATCTTGGCCCTTTAGAAATACGGTGGTACGGCCTTGTGTATGTAATAGGCTTTTTCCTAGCCATCACTTGGCTCAAATATGTACAAAAGAAAGGGTTGATTTCCTTATCCAGAGATGAAATATGGGATTTTGTCTTCTATATGATGCTGGGTGTGCTTATAGGGTCAAGATTATTCATGGTCTTTTGGAATCCAGAGATCTATCTTTTCAAGCCATTTAATCTGCTTAAGATTTGGGAAGGTGGCATGAGTTTCCACGGCGGTTTGGTGGGAATAGTGACAGCTGCTTATCTATACTGTAAAAAAAAGAAACTGCCTTTCTGGAAACTGGCCGATATAATGAGTGTACCCACGATTTTCGCTCTTTCTTTAGGCCGGCTTGCCAATTTTGTGAATGGGGAATTGGTAGGAAAAGTATGGGATGGAAGATGGTGCGTTATATTTCCTGATTATGGGCCAGAATGCCGGCATCCCAATATGATCTATTCCTTTTTTCAGCGCATGCTGGTTTTCGGCTGGTTATTTTTCCTTACCTTTTTGAAAGAACTCAGACCGGGTCAAGTCACTAAAGTTCGTGACCTGCCCTTCACTCCGTTCAGGCCAGGTTTTATTTTCTGGAATTTCGTCTTTTGGGAAGGCCTGGGCAGAATCATTGTTGATTTCTTTCGGGAAGATGTTCTCTATTTCGGCTTTAGCCTGGGACAATGGTTCAGCGCAGTTATGGTTATCACCGCAGTGATTGTTTTCGTCAAATACTACCTGGAAGACTGGAAAAAGATACTATCAACCAAGAATTAATATTATCTCTATAATACACTCATTTCCTCTGGTCTATTGACCAGAGGCGCATTCGTAAGTCAAAATGCACAGTTCCCACTTAATAGCGAGTGACCAGTGGTGGTCACGAGCATTTTGACTTTAGAACAAAAATAAAATTACGGTCCTCGATGGAGCATTGTTTCCCATGTGTGATCTCTTAATTGAAACTGATACTGTTCAATAAATTTTTCAATAAATAGGTTTAAATCTTCGTAGACTCCGGTTATCGAACCAATACGTGGAGAAGATTTGCCGGAGTTGCCAGTCTGACTGACATAGAACCCTTCTTGGTTATTTTCAAATCGCACATATGGACTTAAGTGGAAAGAAACAGATGCATCCCAACCTGTTTCTAACCTAATCACCAACATACCTTCTTGAAAATTAACTGTGCAATTAACCCATCCTTTTTTCATCAGTATATCTCTGCCATATTTCTTTAGTAATGATTTATTATGGGATTCAAAATAAGACCTCAATAATTCTTTAACATTATCTTCATTATCCCTCAAATACATAGAGATTAATTTGTTATGTATATTAGTCATATCTTCAGCATAATGTTTCTTTCTCGCCCCTTCGATATCCAAATTATCTCTAAGGTTTTTTAAGGCGGTAACTAACCCTCCAATGCTGCTTTTGATTGTAAAACACCTAGTGTTAACTTGCTCCCATCCTTGTAAGCCTTTCGATTTTACGCCTGTAACTAATTTGGAAAAATCACCAAAATGTCTTGAGAAATTCTTAATAAATATATCCTTAACATAAATCTCTACTTCATTTTGTGATTTCATGATATGTTGATGAAGTTCAGGATAAGATAATTTAATATCTTCGTCTAGATCTTTTATGCTGATAATTTCCCTTTTTTCTTTTTTTCCGATACTGGGCGACCATCTTCCAATTTGTTTTATTTCATAGAGGGCATTCTCTTTATTTTCTTCATTTACCGCGGTTTGCAGCCTTTCAAATGAAGGATATATCCCTTCGACAGATTTAAGTAAAGCATCGACATTATCTCTGGCTGTTCTCATCTCTTCCCTTAATTCTTTAACACTTTTACTTTTATATAACCTAAAAAATTTCTTGAGACTTAAAATATTCATAATAATCACCTTTTTTGTAAATCGTCAATATGCGACCTAACCCATTTTCTTCCGTAATTTAGCCAATAGGATATAATCATCCTTGGTTCCGCTGCCGCCTTTACATTTTGCTTCCAGATCAGTAAGTTCCTTCTTATGATCTTTCTGCCTTTTCTCCAGATCTTTTTTGCTCATTGCCATATTAAGTATGTTAACAATTTTATTAAATATATAAACTTAATTATAATTAACTATAATATAATCTATTTTCGGCTTTCTGTTCTCTATCTTTCACAGAATCTGTCTTGTTGATCCTTGGCCGATGCGACGTAACATCCCGCCTCATAGATATGCCCAAACTCTTCAAGAAAAGGTTCATCCCTTCTTCCATTTTTAATGGCCCTTCCAGATGGCCTTCCCTTGCCGGCATCCCTGAAAATACTATCAGTTTATTTGAGATATAATCCAAGAACATCAGGTCGTGATCAACTACTAAAATGGTCACATCCCTTTCCCAAGCGATATTTTTAATTATTTTAGAAATCAATAGCCTTTGTTCAATGTCTAAATATGCCGAAGGTTCGTCTAATAAAAATAGCTGTGCGTCCTGTGACAAGCAATTGGCAATCGCTACCCGCTGCAGCTGGCCTCCGGAAAGTTCTGACAATTTCTGAGTGAATAATTTTTCCAGATCTAACGGCTTGATAAGCTGATGCTGGTATTTCGCGGCAGCTTCATGCAATAATTCACCGACGGTCATCTCTGAATCGGTTTCCAGATATTGCGGTTTGTACGATACTTTTACATTCGCCCCTAACTCGCCGTAATCTGGTTTTATCAATCCGGCCAGCAATTTGATGAATGAGGTCTTGCCTATCCCGTTCTCGCCCAGGATACCGATTATTTCTCCTTTGTAGAGCGTTCCTTCCTTTGCAGTAAGAGTAAAATTGCCCTGTTTTTTTGAAAGCCTGCTCCAAGAAGTTAGCGGTATTCTAGAACCGCTCTTTACATCCTGCGCTTTTTCGTATTTGATGGCGTGATCACGGAAGCGGACATTTTCTTCTTTCAAGAAACCGTCTAAGAAGGCATTCACTCCCTCCCGCGCCGTTTTCACTCCGGAGACGATTCCAAATCCGTTCTCGACCCCATACATAATATTCACCAAATCAGTCATGTAATCAAAAATAATCAGATCGTGCTCGATGACCATGACTGCGATATCCTCTGCCGCCAATGATTCGATGAATCTTGATATCTTGATGCGTTGTTTAATGTCTAGATAGGAAGTGGGCTCGTCAAACAGGTATAAATTTGCTTTCTTGAGCACTGCTGCGGCAATCGCTACTCTCTGCAGTTCCCCGCCGGAGATAGTGCTGATATCGCTGTCCAATACTTTGACTAAATCCAGCTCCGATGCTATTTTGCTAAGCATGGAATTAGTATCAATTTTTGTAAGAAGCTGGCGTACTGTTCCAGTAAATTGTTTTGGGATTAAATCAACTTGCTGCGGTTTGTATGACAATGAAATCTCTCCCTTCCCTAATTTTTCCAGGAATTTCTGTGTCTCTGAACCTTTGAAATAATTGATGACTTGTTTGAAATCAGGAGTGCTTTTCCAATCCCCCAGATTTGGCTTAATCATTCCTGACATGATTTTCAAGGCGGTAGATTTCCCAATACCATTTTTCCCCAATATTCCGGTGACTTTTCCAAACATTGGAGAGGGCAGGGAATACAATTCAAACATATTTTCGCCATAGCGATGCAAAGGCGGCTCGTCTAAGGTAGTAGGAAGATTGATGATCTCGATTGCTCCGAAAGGGCATCGATTTGGGCAGATTCCGCATCCGGTGCAGAGCATTTCATCTATCCGCGCTTTCTTGTCCGGTTCTCCTGGATAGATACAATCAGCTCCGGCCCGATTGACAGGGCATAATTTAGCGCAAAGATAGTTGCCGCACTCATTAGGGTGGCATTTTTCCCGATGTATGATCGCAATTCTTTTCTTACTGCTCATAATATCATATCTGGGAGTTGGTTTTATATTCTTTTTGTTTATTTTTGAAAGTGCGCCTTTTGGTCCAGTGCGGCGTCATAAGATTTTTCCGATACATTTTAAAAACACCTCTGCTCCAGAGACTTTATGGTCAAATGCAGCATCTGCGGAAACAAGATCGCGGAGTTATTTTTAGAGAAACTCAAAGGAACAGTTGTATTAAAACCAGGTTCAAGTAAACAATATCCAGTCTGCTTTGAATGCCAGAAGAAGTTTCAAAGTAAGGAAGAATTGCTGAAACAACTTTAAATCAAAATAATTCATAAGGCTATATCAAACTAATGCCCTTATGGCTCAACGGTAGAGCGACTGCTTCGTATACAGATGTCAAAAGAGCAGTAGGTTGAGGGTTCAAATCCCTCTAAGGGCTTTATTTCTCTTAGTCGTGAGGTCGAACGCAGGTGAGTACCTCACTTGAGAACGACTCGCCTAGTGTAACTGGCGTTCACATCCCTCTAAGGGCTTATTTTCCCATTTCTTAATATTTAAGGAAAAAATATTTGTAGAACACAAATCAGAAAGATTATTAAATGGTCCTCTACAAAATAAGATGATGGCGGTTAAAGCAGAAAAAGCTGTGGAAAAGGAGCTGGGAGAACAGCAGCAGAAAGATATTTCTTTGCTGGCAGAAAAAGAATCCCATGACTCAGCACAGCAGAATGACAGCAAAGCAGTTCTGATATTAATTGGGATTTTAGTGGCCATATTTGCGGTTGCTATAGGCGGCTTTAAAGCTTATAATCATTTTACTGCCGCAGACATAGTAGTAATCGATGATTTACACCAGCAGAATTTAGATGGTAAATTAAACAGCGATGAAGGCTACGTCTTTAACGGATACAGTTTTGTAAAAGCAGACGGCTTATGGTGGACGGAAGTTGAAGTTAAAAATAGGATTATCAAGATCCCTCTGCATTTTGGCCCCAGGGACGTTGAAGAGATCCCAGTCACAGGAAAACTTACCTCTGATTTTAACCAAGGAGAGAAGATCTATGTGTCTATCGATCCTAAGGTAAATTATGACAAATACTATACTCTTGGTTTGATGGAACTCAATACAAACATTCTCCAGGGTATAAACAGGAATATTGAAGCGGCTTGTTCGGAAGAAAGTCCAGTTTGTGAAAATAGGACAGTAATAAATTGTGAGAATACTAACGGGCAGCCGGTAGTCCAATTATCAGTAGATGAAAAACCAAGCGTAACATTGAAAGGATCATGCATGGAAATCCGCGGAAGCGGAGAAGATCTGGTTAAGTCAGTTGACCGAGCGTTATATGGTTGGTATAAAATCTTTGGTTAGAATTAATTTTTAACTATTATTTTACGCCTTTAACCCGAGTGTTTCTACATTATTTTTGTTCACGGATATGAGCCGGAAATTCAGCCCCATCTGCAGTACTGCTTCTAGGATAGCCATGTGTTCCTTGCCGGAACCAGAGGCAAGATTTAGGGCGATCTCAAAGTCCGAAACTTTGTCTTTCATCTGCTTCTTGATCTGTTCGGTGATATGTATCGCCGGAGTATCGGGGAAGTTATCGATCAGGATCAATTCCGTATTCTTTCCTGGCGCGTAGTTTTCTTTGCCGAATTGATTGGTGATAAGAAATACTTTACTCCATTCCTGGCTTTGGGCAATCTTTGAGACTTCTGCCCAGGTACCTTTTCCGGTTGATAAGCAAGCGATTAAGGTTGGCATAGGTAATAGTTTTTGGTCATGGCTTTAAATGTTTTCGTGTACTTTAGTAGATAAATGCTTATAAATTTAAAATCAGGGTTAAGGTCATGAAACCAGAAAAAGCCCATTACGTCGTCGCCACGGCTATCATTGTGAAAGAGGGCAAATACCTTCTTCTCAAAAGATCTCCGCATGAGACTGCCTATCCGAGCATGTGGACAGTTCCCGGCGGAAAATTGGAACGTAAAGATTACGAGCATAAACCTAAAGATTCTGAAGACGCTTGGTATTATATCGGCGAAAAGTTGGTGGAGCGAGAGGTGATGGAAGAAGCAGGAATTACCATCAAAGACATAAAATATGCAACTAGTCTTTCCTTTATCCGTCCTGACAATATTCCAGTCGTCATCCTCAGTTATTTCGCGCAGTACGATTCAGGTGAAGTCTCCTTGCAAGATAAGAGCCATACTGAATACGCCTGGGTGACCGTGCAAGAAGCCAAAGAATACGATCTGATCCCCGGTATTTATGAAGAGATTGAGATGGTTGACCATCATCTGAAGGGCAATCCCATGGGTACTTGGAAGAGGAGTAAGTAAAATAGTAGAAAAACAAAGTCGTCGTCATGGCCAAGAGGTTTGCTGAGAACTGTCATTGCTAGCAAGAAATTAGTAGGTGCTTTCTGAAAAATTATCAGTGATAATCATACAAAATAAAATACGAAAAAGCACGAGGCAAACGGCCAAGACGACTTTGTTTATCAGAAAAACATATTAACTCTCAAAAAATAACTCTTACATGCTCATCAGTTTCTTTGAAGAGTTTCCCACGGAAGATACTTTAGCTAAACTAAAGCTGGTTTCCTGGCCTACTAAGCTGTACATCGCTGCCAATAACGTCCAGCAGTTCAGAGCAGTAACTTCCGTGCTCCGACATAACCAAAATCTCTTGGAGGCAGTATATTGGCCAATCCTGAAAAAGCAGGAAGGCTATTGGATTTCTCCTTTTTCCAAGCAAACTGCATTAAAACACCTCTTTGATGAATTAGAGCACAAAAAGATTCCGGTGATGCTGGATCTGGAATTACCTACTACCCAGAATCCCTGGCTGTATCTGACCCAGTTCTTAAATTTCAGGAGGGACAAGAAGCTGATCCATTCTTTTGTCTGCAACTATCCTGGTGAGACTTATCTATGTGAATATTCTTCTCCCGAAAAAAGTTTACAGCGTTTGGGGCTGCATTACTCTAGCAAGAAAAGCAAGGTTATGAAGATGCTGTATCATTCCGTCCACCATTATACTGACGAGAAATTGAGATCAGAGATGCAGCAAGGCCTGCAGGAATTTGGTGATAGATATGTGGTAGGCTTTGGCACGATTGCTATCGGTGTAGAAGGAAACGAACCGCTCTTGCCGCCAGAACAGCTGGAGAATGATCTGCGGATCGCTCAGGAAGTCGGTGTTAGCGAAGTAGTGTTGTTTAGATTAGGCGGATTGAATAAGAGATATGTGGAAGTAATGGAGAAGTTTGTATGAGAAGGATATGGTTTCTAACAATTCTTTTCTTAGTAATTTTTATAATTGTATTGAATTACGTTGGTAGAAATCCATTCATCACTGATGACATCAACCCAGTAAGCTCTTGTAATAAACTTATTGAAAAGTCAGATATTCTTTTTGTTATTCCTAATCTTAATAACCAATCTCTAAATAAATATCCACAATGGTGCGAAGAGATGAGAAATCTGAACAAGACCTTCACCTTGCATGGAATAACTCATCAATACCATGAATTTGATAGACCAGTAAAGAAGGAGGAAATGGAAGAAGCAGTAACTATTTTTGAGAATTGCTTTGGGTATAAACCTACTATCTTCAGACCGCCTTACAACAAGATTTCAACTGAAAATAAAGCTTTGGTAGAATCATTCAATATGGCTATTTACAAAGACAACTATCTTTATCATCCTTATTGTCATTGTGAGCCTAGCCTGTGGATGAAACCTTTAAATTGGATTATTGGGTGTTAGATTATTTGCACTGCTCTACCCAATTAACAAATGCATTAAAGTATATCTTCTGATTAGATGGATGAACCTTGTCACCAAAATATTCTGTGGCTTTACTTTCTAAAGTACTTCTCTCTTCACCCTTTAGAAGTCTGTATTCATCACAAAAAATTCTTTGTCCAATTTCATTTTCCAATCTGAGATAGGTATTAGCAACTATTTCTGCAGTACTAACTAAGGCTAGCCCGATAGCAATTTTACTCCCAATTGTTTTCATCTTCATTTTTATCCCTCTTTAAGCTCATGTTGTTTAAGAAAGTTATTATTTATAAATATTTTGAAATTTACTACTCAACAGTGCTAATCTTTATTTCCAAATCAAATACTTCACAAACCGCAGAAACCTCGGCTCTTTCAGTAAAGCCATGCTCACCAGTGGAACTGGATTATCCCGCGTGTATTTCTCAAATACCTTCTGCACTTTCGGCTGATTGATGTAAGATACTAATTTGTCCCAATCGTCATCTGAGAATTTATCTAAAATCCTACGTACCATCAGATGCAGTTTCAGCTTTTTTGTGATAGGCTTCAACTCCTTTTCATAATCCTTGCCGTTGTGGATGCAGTCAGTCAATATCTCTGCCTGCTTTAATCCTGGCACCAGGCCGCCTAAAGTGGTCGCTTTGACGAATCCGGCCGCATCTCCCAGCAGATAGCAATTGTCTTTCTGCAGTTTCTGTGCCGGGTGGTATACTGGGATGGTCCCGGCCTGCATTTCTTTCACGGTAAAACCCTGTTCTTTCATGAACTGGTCAAAGTATGCTCTTGAATTCTTGCGCATGCCTAGGCCAACCCTAGCCAGGTTCTCTGATTCAGGAACGATCCAAGCAAATAATTCCGGACAGACAGAAACGCCGAAGTAAGTCTTAAAAGCATTTGGATCAAATTTGCCTTCTACCAACGCTTGCACACCAAAGTAATTCTCCCGTTGCGGATGAAATAAGCCGTGAGCCTTGGCAGTAGGCGATAAAGGGCCGTCGGCAGCTATGACTATGTCCGGTGAGATGCGCAGTTCCTTATTGTTAGCGGAATCTTTGATAACCAGCTCTTTTCCGTCTTTACGTTGAAAAGAATGGTTGAGGTAAATCTTTGCCCCGGCTTTCCTCGCCATGTCTCCAAAGAAGTTATCAAACTTATTTCTGCATACCAGATATTCTTTCTGTTTGATCTCCAGCTTATGCTTGGGCGAATATACTTCTGCTTTCTGAAAGGTATTGACCAAGAAAGAATCCATAGGTAAGTTAAACTGATCAAAATCGGAGGTCAATAAACCAGTACACTGGATAGGCAGTCCTATCTGGGCGTGGTTCTCATAGATAGAGACATTATGCTTGTTTTTAGCCAGCAGATAGCCTGCATAACAGCCGACCGGGCCTGCGCCTATGATTGTGATGTTCATGGGATTGCTCATCAGAAATGGACGATTTATTGACTATAAAAAGATTATCAAACAATAAGAAGAAAACAGAATAAAATAAAAAAAAAGAAAAAAGATTTGGAGGAGAGGTACTACCTTAGTAGTACTTTTCTTCTCCGTCGTCGTCTTTGCGTAATCTGCTGAAACCGATTACCAAGCCCAATAGTACCAGTAATACAACCAATACTACTAAAGCAATTTCTAATCCGTTTCGTAAGCTGGTTTCACTGTCAGCCTTAGCTGGAGCAGTAACAGCAGCTTTCAAGGTTTCTACAGCCAAGACATCACTGCCTGATTTAACTGTTAGGGAAGCTAGATGCTCTCCTGCAGTTGCATCGTCAGCAGCAGTCAGGTCAACATAGACAACTGCGCTCTTGCCAGGTTCAAGCACAACTAGCTTTTCACTGACGGAAGCGGTTGCCCAGTCTCCGGTTGCTACTTCAACAGCGTATGCTTTGGAAGCACTGCCGTCGTTGGTTAAAGCTACAGCGTAAGTTGCAGTTTTGCCAGCAGCAACGGATTGAGTTTCTGGGCCGGTCGCCAAGACAGTTTTACCTGATTTAAGTTGAGGTTTGACAGTTTCGCTGTCAACAACTTTCAAGGTGAAAGTCTCGGTGACTGATTCTTCTAGATCGTCATATTGTACAGTTACTTTAACTGCGTATTCTCCTGCTTTAGCGTCGAAAGGAATAGCTAAGAACATTTCGTCTGCGTCTTCCTTATCGTCAGCTGCGACTTCATCAAGGTACTCTGATGCACTAAGTCCTAATTCAGGAACAGCAACAGTAACTTTTACGTCTTCTTCAGCGTTATCGCCTACATTTTCAACTAGTACAGTAGAAAGCAAGGATTTTCCTGCTTTTACAGTCAAGCCAGGTGAAAAGGACACGTCAGCGATTTTAACTGAGTGACTAGGTGATTCTACGAATAGATTGTATTGGCTTACACGAGCGTCAATTCCGCCGTAAACTATTACCAACAAAGTAGCATTTCCGATAGGGAAATCATTTGGAACAGTCAACTTTAAAGTTACAGTCTTTTCAGTTCCTACTACTAATTTTTCAACAATCATTGACTCTTTAGCATCTTCTTCATCGTAGCCCATTAAGCGAGCTTCAACTTCGATGTTTTCTGCGTTAGTCAATCCTTTGTTAACTAATTCAACTTTTACTTCTAATTCTTCTCCTCTATCAACAGTAAGAAGAGAACTGTCGTATTCTTCATCATTAACTTCTACATTAATTTCGCTGGTAGGGTCAGCAAGTCCACCTAAAGTGGAAGCATCCGCACTAACCATAGAAACAGTTAGCAAGCTAATGACAAACAATGCCATTAAACTTAGTAATTTTTTCATTTTTTTTCTCCTCCAAATCCTTTTTCAAGGTTTGAGCGTTATTTGTGTCGTGAAGCTCCAAACAGCTATTTTAATAGTGCTTTGGGGCTTTTACCACTTCAAAATGGGGGTTTTATTTAAATGTTTCGGATTTTAGTATCATTAAGTAGGAACAATCAAGCACTACTGAAAAGTGTTCCCGCCTATATAAGCCAACCTATAGGTTGAAGTATGGTAATGGTAGTTCTTAGCGGTGATCTTGACCAGGTACCAGCCAGGTTGCACTTCTTCAGGAACATACACGTAAACGTTCCTGCTAGCCCCTTTGCTTTTAGGCAGATCGAAGTCGCTGGTGCTGCCGAAAGCTCCTATTTCATATATAGTAGCCTGAACTTCAACATCCTTAAGATCTGTTTTGCCGTTGTTGAATATGTTTACCTGAATATCCATTAATTCTCCGGCAGTTACAAGCAAATCCTCTATATGGGCAGTCTTAATTTTGATATTGGTATAATTATTAGTATAAGGTACTGGGTTTGGTTGAGGCGTATCATTATTGCTTTCGTCATCATCTTCTTGGCTAGCACAGCCAGGATCTTGCATATCGACCTTTCCGTCCCTGTCATTATCTATCCCGTCCTTACATTGAGGCTCTTCTGCAGACTCATCAGTCTCATCATTATCTAGTTCATCTGTACAGCCAGGGTCTGCTGGGAAGTCAACCTTTCCATCCCCGTCATTGTCTATTCCATCCTTACATTGTGGTTCTTCTGCAGGCTCATCGGTTTCATCATTATCATTCTCATCGATACATCCTGGATCTGCCGGGAAGTCAGTCTTTCCATCTCCATCATTGTCTATGCCGTCCTTACATTGAGCAGTGGTATTTACTGGATCGGTTTCATCGTTATCTTCAGGGTCGTATGATCCTGGATTATTTTTGTTGCCATCAGTATGGCATCCTGGATCATTTTCGTCAATTAGGCCGTCACCATCATTATCTATTCCATCACTACATTGTGGTTCTTCTGCAGGCAGATCAGTGACCAGGATACTGATCCTTTCTAAATCTTCGCCGCCGAATCCATCAACTACTTTGAAAGATACAAAGTATATTCCGGCTTTATCATTAGTCGGAGCCCATTCGAATTGTCTAGATTCAGGATCAAAAACAGCGCCGGGAGGAAGGCTGTCCATAGTAGTATAGGTTAAATCATCATGGTCTGCGTCTACAGCATTTACAGTGAATTCCAACAATTGTTGTTCTTGTACTATTTTGTTTCCGATAGGATTAAACTGCGGCTTTCTATTAACATCATTTACAGTTACAGTAACTAGCTGCCAGGCAGATTTCTTTTCCCCGTCATCGGCTCTGAATCTGAAATCAACTGCTTTGGAAAGAAAGGGATGCTTCACAAAGTCATAATCAGGAGTCCAAGAGAATTTTCCCGTATCTGAATCGAAGGAAACCCCCAATAGACTTACCGGAAGCGATAAGTAATAGTTGCCTAATTTTACGCTTGCTTTTGCTTCGTAAGTTAGTTTGTCATCATCTGCATCAGCAGCAGAGAATGTAAATTGCAAATTACTATTTTCCTTCACTTCTTTATCATCAAGATGGTCCATCTCAGGTGCATCATTCAGATTGATGGGTATTAAAAAAATAGGTATGAACGGTTCAGAATCAGGCTCGGGAATAAAGATAGGTTTTATGATGAACGGTTCTACTTTCAAATATAAACTTGAATCTACTAATTCAGTATTGGCATCTTTTATTTTGATGACAATAATATATTCTCCGGCTTTGTCGTTATAATGCTCTGGAAGAATAGTGATCACTTCATATCCCAGGGTATCAGCTACATTGACTTTTTTAGAAACAAGAGTGTTAACTATCTTCCCATCATCCTTATTATTGATAGTGGCTGTCAATGTTACTTTCTTGCTGATAGTAGAACCAAAATAACCGGTAGTAAAGGTAGCAGTATTGCCGTTATTGATGGTCTTGCCGTTAGAACCATCATCCCAGGCTAGATACTTTAAGCCTCCATCTTGCTTGAGCCAGTTGATCTGCGCAGCAGCACCGGCTGCTAAAAGTAGAGTAAACAATACTACAGTAAGCAGCTTGAATCCTTGTTTCATGTTTATTTTTTATTAGGGCAGTATGCTACACCAACGCTAAACATGCTCTGGGCTTCATTTAAATCGGTTCTAGCTCCGCCAGATGCAGTTATGCAGCCTAATGGAAACTTAAAGCGTACTCCGCCCATCCCATATCCATAGACTTTAGTGTCAGCGTCATCAGAATGGTTAGAAATATCTGTTCCTTCCATCACATTACCATTAATGTAATGCGCAGAACTTTCCGTTAATTCTTTGGTGGTCCATTCGTGTATAAATCCGTGTTCTACCTCAATTCCTACGCCCCATCTGCCTTTTTTATCCAGAGGGAACAAGTATCCTAAAATTGATCCAGCTCCGATTCCAAAATTTTCTAAGGAATATTGATTCTTACCATGCATAGACAATTGTCCAGCTAAAGGACCTTCAGTCGTAGGAACATTGAGATCTACACTTTTGGAGCTTGCATTTCCATATACAGAAGATCTCCCACCCCAGTACCAGTTGGTAAAGCCAGGTTGGATAGTAAGGGAAAGGCTTCCACCACGAAGGATTCCGTTAAAATCGTAAGTCTTATCTTCTTTACCTAAGATGTGTATGTAACTTGCTCCCGGGCTTAATATTAAGGAAGGCAGTTCTGGAATTATGGGCATAGCTGCGGTTTGATTTTTTTTGGGAGTTTCTGCTTTCAGATCGCAAGGAAAGTTAAATTTATTTTCTGGATTATTTTCCCCTAAGTTAAGAATCAATTCTGCTTTTCTTAATTCTCCGTCTTTCTCTCTGGTGTCAGCAGGAAGGTCATATTTTTGTGGAAATCCGTCCAATCCAACTTCACAATAACCTGGTTTAGCTTCTATTGGCTCGATTAAAACTACGGCATAACCGTCTTGAATTAATCTCTTTTGCTGATCCCAATCCTGCTTATTACCTTCCGTGACATCGCTTGCGGAATCATTGCTCATAATAACTGAAGCAATTTCTGTAGGTGTTGCAACTTTTGCTTCATTTGCATAAGCTGTATTTGCAGTGAAAACTGCAGGAACAATCATCTTTACTATGTTTTCTAGTCTCATTTTTAATCTCCTCGTCTAATATATGGTGATGTCGGGCATTCCTTCAATTTAGGACATTCTTCTACTGGTGGACATGCTTTTGGTGTATAAGTAGGGCAGGTATTCGGCCGCTTGGAGAGTTTTTCATTTTCTACAATTGCAAGTTTTAATCTTCTTTCTAAGTCTCCCACAAACTTAACATCGTAGCAATCTTGTCCTTCTCCACATACTTTTTGTACTGAATATCCAGAAGCATAAGCATCGGTAATTCCAGCATCAGTTATGCTTACTTTGTAACCGCCATCAAGATAGTTATTCTGATTAACAGACTCTTTATCCCCATTACAACCATTACAATTAGAAAATAGCGCGGCAATTACTCCCACTACTGTGCCGCCAACAAAAACTCCGGAACGAAATTCAATCTTTTTTGATTTTTTAAGCGATTCATTCTTCGCTTTTAATTTATTCAACTGTTCAATAATGGTCGCATATAGACCTTGTGGTTGTTCTTCTGACATAGTTTTTACCTCTCTAGATATTTTTGTCACACCGGGGTAGTACTATATAAATGTTTTCACTAAACAGTGTCAATTAAGTCTAAAGGAATGTTTGGACAGTATTAAATCAAAAAAGCAGAAATCCCTGCCCTTCAGGGCTGGGGATAGCTGCTTTTCAGGATTTTCTTTAAATGACCTAGATCAAAGCATGCTAAACAATTCTATAACTACTCCTGTCCCAAATAACAGTATGAGCAGATAGCCAAGGATTTTATATGTTTTTATAGAATATTCTGGCGACCTATCCCCCTTCTCTTTTGCCTTCCAATACGAGAATATGATCAATATCGCCTGCAGTCCTCCGGCAATCGCTCCGGTGATGGCGATTATTGTAATAAACGTGGAGAGGGAAAACAAAGTAATAAGGAGCGGAATAGAAAAGGTCAGCAGCATGGCGGCATAATGCGGAAAGGCATAATCATATTCATACATCTCTATCAGAGCGATGCTTAGGGTCAGGAAGGAAGTAAACATGGATAACACGGCAATTATATTTGCAAAAATGCCTAAAAGAGGAGAAGAGTAGATGCTCAAAGCGACAGTAGCTATCCTTTGGTTAGGCTGCAATATCTCAAAATTTTCCAGGCCGATGATACCTACTACAATTAATGCAAAAATAAGGTATAAGATTATTGGGATTATCGAACCTATGATGATGGCTCTCTTCATTTTCAGTTTTTCCTGCTCCAGCACTTCCTGCATCTCCGGGACGGAAGGCATCCCCATCAGAGCAAAGAGTATAACTCCATACGGCGCGAAAAATTTTACCCAATTTGCGGAAGTGAGATTATTGATGTGAATGTCCTGATACGAAACGATACCTATCACTATAACTATCGCCAGCAATATCCCGATAAGGAACAGCTCAACTTTTCCTGCCGCTTTGACTCCACGATAGATGATGAATAAAGCGATCATGAAGAAAAATATGCTGTACCATAATGGGCTTCCCAAGCGAAAAATTGCTTTTAGGCTTTCACCTTCTCCGATCAAATATGCTGTCAATGCTCCATACGTCCCAAAGACCATGGAAAACATCATCACTCTTTTTCCCCACGGTCCGAGATATTTTTCTGCGTATCCGGTCAGTTGGTGCTGCTTCTGTGTCCTTAAGACAATCTCTCCTGTCATTAAATTAAGCAGCAGGAAAGCCAGGCCTAAGACTACGGTGATTATGAATCCAAACAGAAAACCACTTTGCGCCACGACATAAGGTATGGCCAAGATTCCTGCGCCGACAATCGTCCCTACTAACGTAGCTATTGCCAAGAGAATTTTATGTCGGGACAAGAAGCCGGTTTCCGGCAAACCTCTTTTTTTGAACATCGAAGAGAATGAAGGGATAGAGATTTATAATTGTTTTGTGAAGGTCTTAAAATCCTGGCGGAAGAAAACTAACTTCTAAGATCAAGTCATCCTTAATTTGGGACTCCAAACAATAATAAGTATTTTGAGATGTGCCTTGAGCGAGATGAATTGGCTGAGTAGGTAAGTTGTGTGCTCTTAAATAATCCTCTAATTCTTGTTTAGTGTTAAATGGTTTAATAATATTTATGGTAGTATTAATTCTTGAAATGTATTTCCCTTCTAATCGATTCTTAGTACCAATATCCCATTCTATGGATTTAACTCTTTCATCTTCTTCTAAAGCTAGAACTCGCCCTACAAGGTCGATAGTTTCCTCATCGAGAAAAGATTCTGCAATTTTTCGACAGACTTTATTTGCGTAGTTGACCATGTTTTTTCAGGAAGTAATGTTTAAAATAGGTGGGAACGCTGGGATTTGAATTTCTGAACCACAAATATCGTTGTGATTTCCCAGATCTAAGGCTTACTTCAGGGAAAGTTAAGCCTACCTTCCATTACTGGAGGCCCCAATGTTAGCCGGATTGCACCACGTTCCCACAAAACTCACAAAAAGCCCCTTCTTTTATTAAGATTTTTGTTTTGAAGAAGGTTCTTCAGGGATGATAGCCCAAGCGATAATGTAAGCAAGAATTCCCATGCCCATAGAAATCAAAATGAAAATAGCCCAAACTAAGCGCACTACTACTGGATCCACTTCCATATATTCTGCAATGCCTCCGCAGACTCCTCCAAATACCCTGTCTTTTCTGCTGCGATATAATCGTTTGATTGATCTAGTCATAAGATCATTAAATTAAGGTTTATATTAAAAGTTTTTGTAAGAAAAGGCTTTGTGTAAAAACTCACTCTGTTCGGGTTAGCAGCAGGTTCGCCTGTCGCCTTTTACAAGAAGTAGAGCCATTCCCGTAGGGAGCGTCCCCTTGGCTCTGCTAAAAATATAATCTAAGTAGGCTCACATTTTGCTGCTAACCTATTTTTACACAAAGCCGTAAGAAAACAACAACTAATAAAAACAACCAAGCAATTCTCTATTCCATGATCCTCCTAGACGGCAACTACGGTGAAGGCGGCGGAGCCCTGGTAAGAACCGCATTGGCTCTGTCAGCATTGACCGGGCAAGAATTCAAAGTAACTGACATCCGTGCAGGACGAGCCGATGCCGGGTTAAAACCGCAGCATCTTGCCGCGATAAAAACACTGAAAGAATTCTGCCATGCTGAAACCAACAATATAGACATAGGTTCTACTGAACTACATTTCAAACCGGGAAAAATAAAGAAAGGAATATATGGCGTCGATATAGGCACGGCGGGAAGCATCACTCTCCTGCTGCAGGCATTGATCCTCCCTAGTTTATTTGCGCCGGGAAAAGTAACTTTTAACATTACCGGCGGAACGTGCGGCAAATGGCAGGCTTCCGTCGATTACTTGCAGAATGTTCTGCTTCCCTATCTCAATCGTTTTGTGGAAAAAATAGAAATTAAAATTCTCAAACGCGGTTATTATCCTAAAGGGATGGGCGTTATAAAATTGGAAATAAGCCCACGTTTTAATATCCATAAATATGGGTCGTTCTCTGCGCTGGCCGAAGAATTGCCTTTCAAAGTTCCTAAACTTATCTTGCTGGAGCAAGGGAAGTTGGAACAGATACGCGGCATTGTCAATGTATCTGTAGAATTGCAAGAGAAAGAAGTAGGCGACAGAATAAAAAATGCAGTCATAGGAAGCTTAAAGCAGTACCATGTTCCTGTCAACATCCGCGCAGATTATTCTAAAGCCGAAAGCATCGGCGGAGAAGTGTTAGTCTGGGGTGTTTTTAGCCGTGACGGCAAAGTTGATTACGATAATCCAGTACTTCTTGCCGGAGACGCCTTGGTCGACAAAGGAAAGAGTTCGGAAGAGATCGGCAAAGAAGCAGCAGAAGAATTAAAGAAGCAGATTGATGCAAACGCAGCAGTTGATCACCATCTGGCTGATCAGTTGATCCAATTCATGGGATTGTTGCCTGGCTCAAAAATGAAGGCTGGTGAAGTAAGCAAGCATGCAGAAACAAATATGTATGTGGTAGAGAAATTTCTGCCGGTGGCATTTAAAGTTGAGAAGAATATGATCAGTGTGGAAGAGAAATAGTTAAGCTCCTCACAAAAACTTTATAAATAACCTTCAGTCTGAACACTTTATGGAAGCAAAAATATGTATATCTACTAAGAAAAGAATCGATAACGACCAAGGTGCAACTTCTTTTCCTTGCCCAAAATGCGGAGACCACGAGATTGTCCGCAGTTCTTTTGCGAGGGTAAACGGGTTAAAATATACCTGCCCCTGCGGTTTTGAAGGACCTAACTAAGAGTTTATAATGGCCAAAGCAATCATAACTTTTAAACTGATGCCTGAATCACCAGATGTAGATTTGGAAGTGATTAGGGTTAAAGCTCTGGAAATAGCTGAAGAAGCTGGGTCTATTGGGCAAATGCAGACTAAGATTGAGCCGATCGCATTCGGTCTGAAAGCAGTTATGGTTCTAGCCATGTATGAAGTAGAAGGTTCTGACTTCGACGGCATCGCGGAAAAAATGAGCGGAATCGAAGGAGTGCAGAGCGCAGAAGTCGCTAAGATGGATTTGGCTTTAGGTTAGATCTGTCAAAATTTTTTATCATAATTTTCTTATACTTTTTGTAGCTTATTTATTGAATCGAGAGCTTTCAACCTTTCATCTGCATTGATGCTCTGCCCCCAAAGATGCCAGAATACTTTCTTGGTCCAGTAGATCCACTCTTGATCTTCAATAAGATAAAACAGGAACGATTTCTCTTTCAATTCACGGCAGAACTGCGGGCTCATTACTTCTTTTATGGACATCAAGGAATCGTCCACAATGATCGCCCGTAAAGGCTGTTCGCAGTGCCGTATCTCTATCGCATCCCAGCCGAAGCGTTGGTTGAGGGCTAGCATTTCCGTAGTATTTTTATGCGAAGTGATATCCACACGCGTCAATACTTTTATACTGACTTTTCTTGCCGCTAAAAGCTCCAGGGCTTTGCGCATATTTGGCCCTAATTCTACCCAGGAAAGATTGCCGGAAAAAAATAATACCTGCTGCTGCGCCTTTGCCAGCAAAGTATCACATCTTATTTTTTCATGAGTAGAGAATTCAGTAGTTTCCATGAAAGACTGGCGTTTTTTCTCATCTACAAATTGGTAAATGTCAAATGGTGAGAAATCTTCTTTGTATTTTCCCTGTAAAATCTTGTGCAGCAACCTTTCCTGATAAGCGCTTCCTTTTGAACTTTCCAAAGAATTCCAATAGACTACTTTCAATGCACCTCTGCTCCCTTCGCGGAAAATTCTTGTGGCGATCAGGCCGGTTTCCTGAGCTATGATCTCGATGTACCTATCTGCGGTGCGCCAATTCTTGCTTATGGTCTCTGCAATCTCTTGTATGGTTCTAGGTTTCTGTCGGATTAGCTGAAGAATAGAATCTTTAATCTCCTTTTGGATGGCCATTATACAACACCTTGCCTTATTTTTGGTAAGTAATTTATATCTCTTCTACAAGTATATATGTATTATGGTGGAAAAATATATCATAACTGGCGGCCCGGGAGCGGGCAAGACTGCTCTTCTAAATGAACTGAAAAAGCGCGGGCATATCATTGTTCCTGAAGTAGCTCGCCAGATAATCGCAGAAGAACAAGCAAAAGAGATAGCCAATCCCAATTATAAAGGAATTTATCCTTTCACCGATCTGGCCTTATTTGAAGATTTAGTGATAGAACGGCAATTACAATACGAAAGGAAATTACCTTCTTCAGGAAAGATTTTTCTTGACCGAGCCTTGGCGGATCCTATCGCTTATGCAAAGGTAGGAAATATTTCTCTACGCAATGACTTACAACGATTAATCGCTCAGGCTGATTACAAAAGGGTTTTTTATTTAGAAAGGCTGCCTTTCTACCATCAAGATAAAGAACGAAAAGAAAGTTTGGAATTAGTGGAAAGGATCCATGATGGGTTATATGAAATTTATGATAATCTTGGATTTGACATAGTCAGAGTTCCGATCTATTATCCTGAAAAAGAAGCGAACATCGAAGAGCGGATAAAATTAATCCTGCGTGAAACCAACTCTGAAAAAAATGTGGAAATAGAAAGGAAATATCGGGTTGACCATGCCGTGGTAAAAGAAGTGCTGCAGCAATACGCTGTAAATTATATCGGCACCGATAATGAAAAAAACACGCTCTATGATTTCTACGGGATCCTAAAAGAATTTGGTCTTGTTTTAAGGATCCGCGAAAACAATGGAAAGCATATCTTAACCATGAAAGGGCCCAGTAAAAGTGTGGCCTTTACTCACAAAAAGGAATACAACTTTTCCATACCAGAGGTAGTCTCAAAATCATTGCAGATGGTCCTGCCGGCAGCAGTATCTTATTCCAAGCGCAGGGAAAATTACCGGCCTCTTGGCGATGCTAGTTGCACCATCTCTTTAGACTACCTACCAAGGCTTGGAGAATTTGTGGAGATAGAGGCAGGATCAGAAAACCAAGTGCTGTTATGGGAAAGACGGTTAGGGATCAGTGATTATGCGATTAAAGGAGGTTATCCACAATTGGTGAACGCTGAGAAGAGCATAACAAAAAAATAGGTGAAAAATGGCTTGTATAGAAAAGATCTACAGCGTATCTGCGTTAGTCGGAAATGGAGCCTGTAATGCAAATTGCGGTTTCTGCGCAGGAAAATATCTAAGGCCTCAAGCAGGCGAGAATAAGCTTTACGACAAAAATCTGGAAGCAGCAATTAAACTATCGGCTCGTTATGGCGGGTGGTCGTTATCCTTGACTTCTAGTGGAGAGCCGACCTGCGATCCTGATGCTTTGACCAACGCGCTTAAGATTTATCAAAAGTGTGCACAGCAGGGAGCATATTTTCCCAATGTTAATCTGTTTACAAATGGCATCCTTCTCGGCAGCGAAAGATTTTGTGACCAATATTTGGATACTTGGAAGGAATTAGGATTAAACAACATCGCAGTATCGATACATTCAGTAGATGAAAAAGAACAGGCTTCAGTATATGGCATAAAAAATTATCCCACTTTGGAAATGATAGTCAGCAATGTTGAAAAACACGGTCTTGGTGTGAGAGCTACTTTATTACTCCGAAAAGGAGGAGTGGATAATTACGATAAGTATGAAACAGCGATAAATACCCTAATAGACAAAGGTATTGATAACATCACTTCTTGGCCGGTCGGTAATCCTGATGGAACTAGGAATGATTATACTCCTTCAAGACAAGGGTTATTTGGGATTAGGATGTGGCTGCGCCTAAATGCAAAAATATGTCATGGTCATGTGTGGGGCGGTGGCGTTTTTGACTATAAAGGAAATATCTTAAGATATACTGATTACGTCACTAAACACGATCCAAAAAAAGATTTCGTAAGACAATTAGTGGTCTTCCAAGATGGCACTGTCGCTTATTCTTGGATAAAAGAGGGCGCATTATGCATGAAGTGAAGGTGTAAGATGAAACCTAATAGCTTGTCTCTATTTGTTGGAACAGGCAGATGCAATGCAAATTGCAGCCATTGCGCCGGAATGCCTCTTAGAAGATACGCACCAAAAAAAGATGGGACCATAGATGAAAATTTAGTCTATAAAACCATCAAAACCTGTTACGAACAAGGAGCCAGGCATTTATCTATAAGCAGTAGCGGAGAACCAACCTTATCTCCTTTATCAGTTACCAAGGCATTAGAGTTGATTTATAGATGCAGGAAGGAAGATATCGAATTTTCACCTCTAAATCTTTATTCTAATGGGATTCGGATAGGAGAAG
>CAYIZT010000014.1:11174-23067 GCA_964368095.1 uncultured Methanosarcinales archaeon | reverse complement strand
AAATACGGCGATAAAGAAGTTTCCTGTCCCGGTCTTACCTTTAGCTGTACGTTAATGACGCTGCAGTTGCAAGAATGCCGGCAGGTCCAAGGTAAAGTGAAAGTTGGCTTCATCTTAAAAGGAATAGGAACTTCTCCAGAAGATTTGGAATACCAATTCAAGCAGCAGGATTCCTCGCGCCTCTTCAAGCGCTCCAAAACCTCTATTTCTTCAGAGCTTAAGAATTTTCAAATTACTAAAACTTCAGACGATATTTTCACTTTGGAAACAGAGCTTGCTCCTGCCATTGAAAAAATACAAGTTTCTCATCCGCGATGCGTAGGCGAATACTACGCCTATTCAAAAATCACCTGCCAGAAAGAAGAGAGTAAAGATGAAGAAGGGAAAGCCGCAGCCACCTCTGAGGAGAGCGGGAAGAAATTGAAATGCAGCGGTTATCTGGATATTGCAGACAGGGTAAAATGCCGTTTGCGGCTGCGGGATGAGCAGGCAGACGAATACGAAAACTTTTTTCCTGAAGAATGTAAAGCCAGAGATGACCAAGAAGCCTGTTTGCAGGTCTACAAAGCAGTGCAGGAATGCTGGGATTTTCCTAACGGGGCGGCAAGAATCGCCTGCGTGAAACGTCAGCTTAAATTAAAAGAGATTCTCATCGAACAAGCCAACTGCAATGCATTAGATGCGGGAAAGCGGGAAAATTGTAATCAAGAACTGCGTGAGAAGGCGTATGGCCTGATTAAATTCCGGCTCTATAACCTTGAAGAAGAAGCAGAAGAACTAATGGAAGAAGGAAAATTAAGTGAAGGTGAGGTTACTGTTTTTGTAGTTACCATGGAAGAATCAAAGTTAGCTTTTAATAAAGCAACTACTAAAGAAGAACGCCGCGCGATTATTTTGCAAGCGCGAAAAGCTTGGATCAAATTGATGAAAAAAGTGAAGGTGGAAGCATGAAAATTGCTGCAATGCTTGTAATTGCCATCTTGCTTTTTGCAATTGTTATGGTTACAGGGTGCGTAGAATCAAAAGACGTTTCAAAGCAATCATCTGCTTCAGAACCAAGCGATGAAGAAGTACTGGCACAGTATCCTGACGATTTAGATGCCGCGCTGGAAGAACTGGAGATGGTTGAATAAAAAGCAAGTCAAAAGAGGTAATGAGAAATGTTAAACAGCATTGCTAAAAAATATGCGCTTTGGAGTACTCTTTTTCTTCGGTTAGGCGTAGGGGTTATTTTCTTAGTTCACGGGGTTGGAAAATTATTGAACATAGGGCCAACCGCTTTGGGCATAAGCGGAACTGCAAACTTTTTTGTTAGCTTAGGGATTCCCGCTGCCATATTTTTTGCAGTAGTAGTAGCTTTGGTAGAAACTTTTGGCGGGGTTGCGTTATTGCTGGGTATTTTTACTCGATATGCTGCTTTGCTCTTAGCATTGGATATGCTAACTGCCCTGCTAGTGTTCCATTTGCCAAAAGGTTTTTCCATTCTCAATGGAGGCTATGAGTTTGTCCTGCTTCTTTTGCTGGCAAATATAAGCTTGCTCTTGAGCGGCGCAGGAGCAAAATGGAATCTGGGAAGAAAAGCAGAAAAGTGAAGAATAAAGAAGAAAACATTAAATACTACTTTTCATTTTTCTGGTAGTAAAGAGGTTAGTTAAAAGGTAGATGACAAAGCAAAAGATAGTGCACAAAAAACCTTCCCGGCATCATTGGTTTTTATTTTCAGTTTTTGTTGTAATTATCATTCTCGGCATTACTGCGTTCGTTCTTCAGCGCAGCACTAACATAAAAGCAATAGCAGGAGAAGCTATCCAGCAGACCAAACAACTGGCCCTGACTGATGAGGCCGCAGTGATCTCTGCCGCTCTTCAACAAGGTAAAGAGAATGTTTTCATCAAATGTCCTTCTTCTATAAGTCCTAAAGTTGAGCAGTGGAATACTCCGCAAGGGTGGAACATACAGCTTTGGAAACCAGTGGAAGTGCAATGTCTTGATCAGAGAATCGATTGTTTTTATGCAGATAGTCCGACGGATACGGATCGGGCGGATCAAGTGGTGATGTACACTTCTTTAAAATCGTATGATCTTATAAGCACCTGTTCTCCTGTGAAGTCAGAAGATGACCTGGGATGCGAGTGCCGATTAGCTCAGGATAATTAGTGCCAGATCAATAGCTTGAAACAATAAAGTAAGATCAATTAAGGGAGTGACAGGCTCTGTCCTGAATCTCGCTACGCTCGGGTTAGCATCGACTCACTTTTCTTATTAATTATTTTAGTGCGGTGCCCTCCCGGAAGGAACGTCCCCTTCCGCAATCAAAGCGATGTTGATTCTATCGTTCGTGTATTGATGCTAACCTCATTCAGAACAGAGTCGGATTGACAGCAATCTTTAAATAACTTCTTTGTTTCTTTAGATAACCATGAAGGCGTCAAAAAAAGCTTCTAAAACCATAGTAACTGCCGCATTGCCGTATGCAAACGGGCCGATGCATATAGGATTCCTTTTAGAAGCTATCCAAGCAGATATTTTCGCAAGATCATTGCGCTTATCGCATCAAGATATCTTGTATATCTGTGCTTCGGATATGCATGGGACTCCGATAGAGATAAATGCAAAAAAAGCAGGCCTGGAACCGGAAAAATTTGTAGAAAAATTCTGGAAAGAACACCGGGCAGATGCCTCATCTTTTCTAGTCTCTTTTGATAACTTTTACAAGACTCATTCTAAAGAGAATAAAGAGTTGTCTGAATATTTCTTTACTGAGCTGAAGAAAAAGAAATATATCTACATCAAAAATATGGATGTGATATATTGTCCGAATTGCCAGAGGACGCTTCCCGATAGGTATGTCCGCGGCACTTGTCATTTATGCGGGAAAGCAGACCAGTATGGGGATGTCTGCGAAGGATGCGGCAGTGTCCTGAAAGGTACAGATCTATTAAACCCAAAATGTTCTCTCTGCGGTACTACGCCGCACATCAAATCCAGTCCTGAATATTTTTTCAAATTAAGCACTTTTGCCGGCAAACTCAAAAAGTGGATCAACTCAAAAAGTGCTGATCTGCAGCCCGAAGTTAAAAACTGGCTGAAAGAGTGGTTAGACAAGGGATTGGAAGATTGGTGCATCTCCCGTGATGCTCCCTATTTTGGTTTTGAAATACCTGACAGCAAGAAAGAATGCGGCGAAGTGAAATACTTCTACGTCTGGCTTGACGCACCGATAGGATACATCTCTTCCACTAAAAATTATTGCGACAAGCATGGATTGAAATGGGGTGATTACTGGAAGAAAGGGGAAGTCAATCATTTCATCGGTAAAGATATTTCTTATTTCCATTTTTTATTTTGGCCGGCGATGCTGATGGCCATGGATATTCCGCTTCCTAAACTGACTGTGCACGGCTTTATCACTGTCAACGGCCAGAAGATGAGCAAATCCCGTGGAACTTTTTTCACGGCTAAAGAATTTTACAAATTGTACGGCGCGGAAGCTTTACGATTCTATTATGCCAGCCACTTGCAGCGCAAGGTAGTTGATGTCGATCTGAACTTTGACGAATTTGCTGCCGTGGTGAATAACATACTTGTCGGCAAGTTGGGAAATTTCTGTTACCGTTCATTGACTTTCGCCGAAAAGAATTATGCAGTATTGCCGGCAGCCGCCGAAAACAAAGCCATGACCAAAAAAGTTATCTCATTGTCCGATAAAGTCGTAAAAAATTATCTGGCGCAAGATTATCATGCCGCAGTAAAAAACATCCTTCTTATCGCTGATATGGGAAATGCCTACTTCCAAAAGACTGAGCCCTGGAAGAATAAAGAAGATGCAAAAACCGGCGCAGCAGTATCCTGGTGTGTCAATCTGGCAAGGAATCTTGCTATCCTCATCAGTCCCGTCCTTCCCGAATTCAGTGGAAAAGTCTTTGGCGCGTTAGGCGAAAAGGATTTAGCGGATCAGGCTTTCGATAGCATCCATTTCAAATGGAAAGGAAAGATCAAAGATGTTCCCTTATTGATCAACAAAGTTGAAATTGTACGCAAAGAAACTTTTCCATTGCGTCTGACGATCGGAAAAATTCTGGAAGTGAAAGATCATCCTAATGCTGATAGTTTGTACTTATTGAAAGTAGATTTAGGCCAGTTAGGGAAGAAGCAGGTGGTCGCCGGCCTGAAAAAACATTTCCGCAAAGAAGAGCTGCAAGGAGTTAAAGCAGTCTTTGTCGCGAACATGAAACCGGCTAAACTGCGCGGCGAAATGAGTGAAGCCATGGTGCTGGCAGCTGATGATGGCGCGCACGTCGGATTATTGGAAGTTAAGGATATGGATCTTGGGGCAGAAGTGCACTTTGAAGGTACGGAAAATTCTCATCAGGAAATCACTTTTGATGAATTCATGAAACTTACCATGACCGTTCAGGCCGGACGGGTATTTTATTCCGGCAAGAAATTGATCTCTACTTCGGAAGAAGTTAAAGTGCACGGCGTGAATGACGGAGCGAGAGTAAGATAGTTGATAATCAAAGTGTTGATGAATATCTTTCGGCATGATAATCTTGTGTAAAAATGAAAAAGAAATATTTTAATATTTTTAGAGTTTATTTTTTTACGATCCTATTATTAGGGATTTATAGTTCATTCCTTTATTTTTATAATAGACGTAGTTTTATCGAAGATTACAATTATTTTTTATTGTCTGGCTTTTCTGGTTTAAGCACTCTAACTTTTTTTCTTAGCACAGCAGTTTTTATTTTGAGTATATTTTTAATTTTCTTAATATTAAGAAAAAAAATGCCAACGTCATTGTTGATTATTCCAATTTATTTTATATTTTATTACTTTATTTGGAGTTTTTTAATAACCTTAATAGTTAGTTTGAGTGTAGCGTCATTTGAAACAAATTTAGTGGCGATTGATAAACTTTCCAAATTAGACATATTATTTTATCTATTGAACATTATTTTACCTTCTTATTTTTTATATCATTTACATAAACATAAAAAAGGAGGCAAAAAAAATTGGCACTAACCACTTTTACAGGTTCCTTAAAAGGAGTTCCTGATCATTTGGGAAGTACTTCTGCGGTTACGAATTTAGCTGGTGCTGTTGTGGAAAAGACAACGTATAAACCATATGGTGAGGTTTTGAGTGGAGGAAATGACTGCTTTTTGTACATAGGTCAAGAGAAAGATAACACGGATTTAATGTACTACGGTGCTAGGTACTACGACCCTTCAAATAAGCTTTGGACCATTCTTGATGCTGGCCATACTAGAGTAATTACAACTCATAACACTAGACCAAACTATTTGCAAAATAAGTATGGGGTAGAGGTCAAAGAATGAAATATGAATATGATCTAAAAGGAGATATACTAACTATTTATGATGAAACAAAAAAACAGAGTTACGGATATCCTATTGGGCCAGTTGTTGTACTTGAGAGCAAAAAATCCTTTCTTAATATGATTATAGGCATTTCCGCAATAGATTGTATGTCTGCCTCAAAGGTTTTTAAGGTTCAGAAAAAGATGTTGTTAACACCAAAAGAATTTAATGCAAAAATTGATGTTGGCAAAAAAATTATTGTTAAGTTAAACTTTGTTGATAAAAATGGAAAAACACATAATTCAAAGAAATTTTCTGAAGATGCTTCAGAAGTTAAAATAAAAAAAGGAAAATACGAATTAATCTACAAAACAAAAAACTGATAAAAATGACTAAAATGGTGTTAAAAATGATAAATAAAAAGATTATTTTTTTGGCTACTATTAGTGTTATATACCTCTTGATTTTGCTCTTCTTACAAACATTAGTACTTTCAGCAGTCGTAGGACTTCTACTTTTCTTTCTTCTTTCTGTTATTGTTTATTCTTCTCTTCTTTTATTATTCTTATATAAAAATAATGTAGGAAAGAGAAAAGAAAATTTTAAGTGGAGTATTTTATTAGCTGCTTTAGTGCTTATTGAGCTTTTTGTTATTAATATTTTATCTGCAAACATTCATTCTATCTCAGATGTTATTTCTATAAATGCTGTTATACCCATTTTTGTTTCCAGCATTCTGCCCGTGATATTACCTTTCCCCCTAAAAAAGAAAAAACATGAAAACTAACCTCCTACCCTTAACCCTTGTACTTCTCCTCCCATCTTCCCAGGCGAACCGCTGCTAACCAGATTAGATTTAAGATATAGCCTCAACTACCACAAAGAATTTAAACCTTTTTTTCGATTTTACAAATTATGCCGGATTCAATAGAAGATGTAAGTCTTGATGATTTGTTTGAAAGCGCAAGACATAAGACGGAAAAATATAACCAAGAATTACGTGCGAAAGCAAAGAGTCCTGAACAATTGACCGTCAGTTTGGAAGGTGTGATTGAAGGGATTGATTTCTATCAAAGTTCAGTATTGTTTACTCCCGCTTCAGAGACGGTTATCGGAGGAAAATCTCCAAGTTATAGCGGAGGTCATGTCAACTATGCTGAGATCAAGATGCAAGGCGAAACCAAGATCGAGAAACTGCAATTCAATGGCTGGCCCCATCTGGAAGCGGGAGATACTATTCGCGCTTATATCTTCAAAGGTCAGAAAGAATATGAAAAATTGTTTGAATTTTTTGAAGTGGATTCGTATCATCATGCTCCATTCCATTGGGTAGAACGTGATTATCTGGCTGTCGAACATCCTTCTAAGATAGAAAAACTCCGTGACGGGAAAGTAGCAGCCACATATCATAACAAATAAGCTCAAAATCTAGCGACTGCCTTTCAGTAACCTTTATATATTATTATTCTTTACTCACGCTTGATAGAATGAAGCAAAAAAGGGGTAGTTTTAGTAGTAATTCTAGTAGTTCCTACAGCTTATTTTCTAAACGAGGGCAAGTCACCATTTTTATCATCATCGGAGTGATCATTTTATTTGCATTTGCCGGCGTTCTTTACATAACTAAAGTGGTCACTAAGGAAGAATTGACCGCAGAAGGAGAACCTATAGTCGCTGCTGTCCCGCAGGAATTCCAACCGTTGCAGGTGTACACGGAAAACTGCCTGGCGCAAGTGGGAAGACGCGGCCTGTTAGTCTTAGGCCAGCAGGGCGGCTACATCTATCCTGAATTAGCCGGAAAATATTCTGCCAATGACCCGACCGATGCTGATGGTATCGATCTTGAACCGATCAAAGTGCCATACTGGTATTACAATGTTCTGCCAAACGAAAACCCGCAGATCTCTTACTCTTCTAAACAACCTGCTTTATATGCCGCAGATGATCCTGAGTTAAGCATCGAAGCGCAATTATCCCGATTTACGGAAGAAAATATTGCTGAATGTTTAGCCGATTACGCCGCTTTTGCAGCTGAAGGATATGTGGTGGAAGCTCCTGCACTGCAAGAAGGTTCAGAAGATCTGAAAGAGATAAAAGTAACTGTCGCTGATCAAAGCGTTAATTTCTGGCTGAAGATGGATGTAGAAGCTAGCAAAGGCGACGCAAAAACTGAGATGAACCAATTTTATGTTCCGGTCCCTATCCGTCTGAAACTGATGTATGATGCGGCAGCAGAACTTGCCGCAGTGGAAAAAAATCACAGCTTTTTAGAATTGCAGGCGCTGGATCTATTGACTGCTTATGCCGGCGTCGATTACAACCGCTTGCCGCCGATGGAACAGATGACTTTCAATTCTCCGGTTCCAGTAATCTGGGCGGAGTCGGATGTAAAACTAAAAACAGAAAATTTGTTGTCTTCTAATATCCCTTTGCTCAGATACTTGGGAAGCACTAATTTCTATCGCTTTGAATATCCACAGCAGGAAGGGGTCTCTTTGGACTTACACGATCTTTACCAGAAACATTATGATAACATGATCCTTCCTCTTGATGCAGCACAAGGGATGGAAGTCAATTTTGATTACTTCGGCTGGGATACTTATTTTGATATGAATGACAAAGGAGGCAATATAGAACCAAGCATTTTCTATGGCCCTATGGTCCCTCCGCTGCCGAAAATTCCTTTAGATATCCAACGTTATTATTCCACTTACGATCTAAGTTACCCTGTATTGATAACCTTGCGTGATCCAGATGCGCTGGAAGGCCGGGGATTTACTTTTGCCTTTGCCTTGGAAGCAAACTTGCGTAACAATCAAGTTCCTGTAGAAGGATACAAGCAGCCTGCACCGGTCGCTTTGGAACAGAAGAGCATGGTCTGCGATCCTAAAAAACGCAATACTGAATTAGTAAAAACAGTAGTTGTAGACAGCAGTAATCTGGAACCATTGAAAGCAGTGCAGATAGGATTTTCCATCCCTGAACAAGATGACTGCGACATGGGAGAGACAAATAACCAGGGCGTCTTTGAAAGCAAATATCCTGCTGTCTATGGCGGAGTGGCTTCTTTTGTGAAAAACGAATATCTGACCAGCTTTTATCCGGTCGATACATATAGGTTTAGGGAAACTTCCGGAACTCTAGGTTATGCAGTTGCCGGCGCTCCTGAATTAGTTGTCCCCATGCATAAAAAAGTATTTGTGAACATGTCTGTGCGCAAAAAGAGTTTAGAGAAATGTATCGCAGATGAAGACGGTAAAGATAAAGAATGTTTCACTCAAGGATTATTTGCTGCGTCAGGAAGTCCAGTAGTAAGTTATTCTCCGGAAGCTTTGGATGAACAGCACAGCTGGTCATTCTTGAATGTAGCTAAAAAACTTACAGAAGATGAGACTGCCGTAGTTATGCTTAAGCGGGTCTCAGATAATATTCCTGGACTTTTCAGTGAAGAATTTTCTTCTGCCGCGACTGTGACGGGCGACAGCACTACTTCGTTGGAACTAGTCCCCGGTGTTTATGAAGTGACTGCCCTGGTGACCAGCTCAAACTCTTTGACTATTCCTGAAGAAGAACGATGCACCGGCGGGTTATTCTTACCTATACCTATCCCTGAAACCTGTTTCACTTATGAACAGCAAGTAGTGGATGATTTATTGTTAGGAAGATTGCAATGGGATCAGCCGAAGAGTTATCTGACCATCACACCTGAACAATTATACAGTACAGACAAGATAACCTTTAATGTCTTGACTTTCAACTTGGAAGGTGTCCCTGAACAGGAACATGTACGTATCTTAGAAGATTTGAACGTCATGGCTGAATTAGGAAATATATCACAGCAGCTCCGCCCGCAGCTGGAGCCGGTGTTTGAATAAACATGAAAGAGAAGAACAGTAAAAAGATTTGGAACCTTGCGGCGATGTTTGTGATAGTCTTGGTGCTGAGCATGCCGGTCTATTCTGCCAGCGCTCTTGCTGCTTCAGTGCAGATAACTAAAAATCAAGGTGAAGGAGAAATTTCGCAGCATCTTGATGCACAAGGCGATGTCTGGACAGTTGAAGCATTGGTCTCCGGCATGGGAACAGGCAATACCAGCGTCAAGCCTGAAGATGTCAAGATCAAGATCGGCGACAGCCAGGCTTCTTTCACTTCCTGTTCACCAAGCACTTTAGGAGTATTATGTAAATATATCAGTCCGCTTACTGATGGAATCCAAGAAGGAGAATATGCTTTCCAGGTCATCTACTCATTTATGAGTTCAGCGCTTAAACTTGAATCTGCTTCATCAGGTGATGTTATTAAGGCAGACGGATCTGCGCCGCAAATTTTCTTTTCTCCGGGAAAAGTAAGCCAGGACAAAAATGGAAAAGTGAAGATCGACTTCACGGTCAACGATAAAAAAAGCGGAGTACCATCCGCAGGTCTTAAGAGAATTGATATTATAGATGGAGACACCGGAACGGTGCTGCAGACTATTGATTTACCTTCCGGCAAAGAGACGTTCAGTTACTTGAGCGATGCCGGTTACGAGGGCATTTTACAAGCTACTATAACTGGTGAAGGTCTCAAGAAACTAAAAATTAGAGCAGAAGATAACTTAGGACATGTTTCATTCAGTCCTTCTATATCATTCTCTGGCGATTTTGTCAAGCCTCTGATAGGCAATCAATTGAACTTTACTAAGTTTGGCCAGTTCATCGGGCAGTTTGCATCTTCTACTGATATACAAGTTGATGTGGTGGAAAAAAGTGTCCCTACTGTCACCGGATATTCTCAACAGGCTGACCTCGATGGTGATGCCGCTAGCTGTGATGCGGATGCTGACGTAGATGATCTCTGGCACTGCACTTGGAAAAATGTAAATGTCAACCCCGCTGGAACGGTCAGTATATTAGTGAAGGTTACTGATGAGAAAGGCAATGCAGCAGAAAAAAGCCTGTCCTCATCATTTGTGGTCGATAATTCTGCGCCGAACATCAAGTTCTTTGGCACAGTAAGACAGTTTGAAGGGAAGAGTTACCTTAAAAGCGGGGAGAATAAAATAATTTTACGGGCAGAAGATCAGGGTGCAGGCATAAGCAAAGAGGGTATCCGTGCAAATTTAGCTGGATTCGGATTGAGTAATCTTGCTGAACCAACTGCCTGTGAGGAAGCATCAGGAATCCTGGAATGTTATTGGGATGTTGATGAAGATATCAATGAGGGAGTATTGACCTTTGGCTTGTCGAGGTTTCAAGACAATGTCGGCAATGAAGGCCTCGCTTCAGAATCAGAGTTTGTTGTTGACAACACTGGTCCTAAGGTTGAAGAGATGGAACTCTTCGGCGCTTCCGAAGTTGGTGATAAGGATTATTTCCAGAGCAATGATAGGTTTAAGTTAGTGGTGCGCGTGTCGGAAGCCAGCGGTGTGCGCGTACTGGTGAATGTGCAAGATTTATTATTAGATGCTGAGAATACGTATCCGGCTAATGACTTTATCGATGAAGACGGCTGGGTCATCTTTACCGAAGACGATTGTATACGTAAAGAAGGACGATGGGAATGTGAATTAGAAACTGATCCTATCAAGAGCGGACCTGAATCTGGTTTGGAAGCAGATATCCGTGTGCAAGATACTGCTGGAAATGATGCGGTCAGCTGGCCTTTGCCAGAAGATGAGCCTAAGAATGTCAAAAGATTTAGGAGCAGCGAGGAAGGAGCGGCTATCACTATTGACTTGTTAGGTATAACCACTGAAGAAAATCCAGATTTCTGGGAAGTCAGAAAAGTCACTCCTCTTGGTGGCGAAGGAGCATTTATTGATCTAGATACGACTCCTTTAACTTATACGCGACTGCCGTTTAAAGTTTCATTGAGTTCTGATCTGGGTGATGTGAGTGCATTGGATATCCAGTTGATCAATTGTGCAGTTCCGGAAGCGGATGAGGGTAAGCCTGCGGTGAGCGCTCCGGTAATCAGCAGGGCGATATTATACGGCGGTGTATCTGCAGTAGGCGATTCTGTGCCTTCTCCAAATGTAATAATTGAATTTGAACCATTTAATGGCCGGGAATTATTCCAGATCGGGCAGAAGCAAGAAACTGAATTTGTAAAACAAGAAGTTGAATATGTATGTACCCTTAAGATATTTTCTCAGGTCGGCAAGAATGCGGTAAAAGCAGCTGAAGTGCAGCAGGTAGACGTAATTGTCCCTTTTGCCTTTTCCGAATTAGGAGCGCAGGATGAAAGTATAGATCAAGTGATCCAAGATGCCAGGGATGATATCAATACTGCTTGGGATATCATCGGTGTACTTGCAGAAATATTGAAATGGGCAGATTATCTTATCCAGATTTATAATATTATAATGGGTATTGTTAGGTTATTTGAAACAGCAAAATCTGCTGGTGACGCACTTCAGGCTAATCCTTATGGTGGTAAAGCAGAGCAGGTTGCATTCTGTTTCGGAATGACGGGTGGTTCAAAAGCAGCTGTTGAGGGTGGTAATATCTTTGATCAGATAATCCAAGTTTTATCTTGCCGTCCAGGCACCAACTTAGGCTGGTACGGAGAATGGCAATCTTTTATTT
>CAYIZT010000014.1:0-11164 GCA_964368095.1 uncultured Methanosarcinales archaeon | reverse complement strand
AAAGTAGAATTGCTGAAAGCTCCTGGCGATCCTACAGGTAAATATGAAACCTTTCCGGCAAGAGATATCCGTGATAATCTTTTCTTATCTTTCGCAGGATTATGCGTTCCTGGAATAATAAAGAATCTTGACCAATTCAGGCAGATCAAATGCCGGAAGATTATGTGTCTGGAGAACGATGTGCGTGCCGGGTTAGCTACTATCTCCATGTGTGAAGAATTGGAAGACTTGCTAGTGTGTAAATATGTGGTCGGTGAATTATGGTACATCATTCCATTCTCCCAGTTTTGGGATCAAGTGATCGGCGGATTAGCTAGAGCATTTGCTGATCCTTTTGCTATAGCTCATACCTTAACGATTGTCGGATGCGGTGTATCTTGCAGTATTAGCGGTACTCTTTCAGGAGGATGTACGATAGCAAATTTTATTTGGAAAATTTTTGATACATTGGAAAGTATCGTCGGTTTCCTGACTACGGTCATAGAAGACTTCAGCAATGGCGGATTAAATTATTGTGATGCAGTAGGTGAGGACGTGATATGAGAACAGCAAAACAGGTAAGAGCAAAACACGTAAATATTGTTGTATTTATGGTTATATTACTTTTATGCAGTTCTATCTTTTCTTTTGCGCAGGAAACAGATTCTGGATCAGGTACTGAAACAAATACTGAAACAGTTACTGCTGTAGATGATGCTAACAATGCAGAACCATGCGGCTTTGGCTGCAAGATGTGGCAATTTCTTTTTGGAAGCAAGGAAGCACGATCCGGAAGAGCTTGGTTTGATAGAGATGAAGCGTTGGTAGGAGAAGCAGCTGTCGTATTGGAAGAGGTTGTTGTAGTAGATGTTCCCGTCTGGACCAAAGAAACCGATGATCAATTTAAAAAACCGGGAACAGTTTATAAAAATATTAATGAGGAATATTTTATTACTAATAGCAAGGGAGTAGGAGAAAAAATAACTGCGTCGGCAGCATTAAGCAGGCTTACTGAGAATAATGTAAAATCCCAATTGCAGCAATCTCTTGGCGCAAGTTATCAGCAGTTTGAAAAGAGCTTAGGAAAAGTAAAAAGTTTTTCCGATAGGCCAGAAGCAGGCGTGTTGGTCATCTCCGGTTCAGGTGGAGAGATAGTTGTTGATAAGCAAGCAGAAGATGGCCTGCATACAGCAAAATATTTAGGGAAGGATAACAAAGTTGTAGAGAGTTATATTATCAAAGACGGTCAAATCTTAGCCACCCAGACTGCTGATGGAAAAGTAAAAGTTGGAGAAACATCGTATGATTTTCCTAAAGACAAGGTTCTAACTGAAAGTATAAATGATCTTACAAAAGGGATCCAATTACCAGGAAAAGAAGGTCCTTCTGGGCTTCTTAAACTAGAGGGAAATGTTTTCACTGCCGTAGATTATGAAAAAGAAACCCTGCAACAGACTAACACTAAGTCAGGAGAAAAAGAAAATCTAAATATTGACTATTACAAAGAAGGGTCATCCGGGTGTAAATTAAAAAGCGGATGTTTTGTGGAGATAGGAGGAGAAGCCACTATTATCAATGCTAAGGGAGAAGCGCAGAGATATCTAGTGGATTATGATTACGAAGGTACCGGCGCTGAACGTAAACAGAAAGCTTATGAAAAAAAATATTTTAACCCGCTCAATGGAAATCAGGATGGGGCAAGGTATAAGGATGGGACTAAAATTATCACACTAAAAGAGGGAGATGGAAAATATACTGGTGAATACAGCTTTACTACCTCTGACGGAACAACAACTACTGTAAAGAAAGTTGGAGAGACCTGGCAGCCTACCGGGAATCAAGTAGCAGATGCTGCTGCCGATTATGCAGCCGCTAAAGAAGATGCTTCAAGTGTTTTAAGAGAGGTAGATGAAGAAATACTATTAACCACGCCTGACAGCCAATTAAGTCCAGCACAGGTAGCCGCTAAGACACAATTAGAAGCTACAAAAGCAACTCTTGAAGAAGCAACTGTAGACCAGGCGATAGTAGCTGATCAAATAAATAAAGAAGAAAACAAGATGCGTCTTGAAGCTATCGAATCTTCTTCAAGAGGTGATTTAGCTACTGCACGAGCAGCTATCCAATCAATCTATGCTATCACTAACAATCTTAAGTCTTATCCGGCAATAAGCAATCTTTTATTTGGAGATACTGATTTTTTCAAAAATTGGCGTGCTCAGCAAGATGCTGCCTTTGCGCCTTTATTAGGGGAAAATATTTGGAATTCGGTGATCTGTGAGGTAGGTTTTAACCACTGGCAGGATCTTGAACAAGAAGGAAAAGCGATATTAAAGACTCCCTCTGGCACCTATCAGATGGTCGCGTCTATCCAGATGGAACGTTCGCCGGAAACCTCGCCTATCCTCTGTCACAAGAACCCTGACGAGGAGTCGGATGATTTATTTATCTGTGACCTGGAACAAGTATGCATAGATGAAAATTTTTGTTATGCTGATAAAGATCGTGACTATGAGCCAGATAGTAAAGATCCACTGAAAGGATATTTCTATAAGGTAACCTGGGCAGTCTCAGCGCCTCAGGATGAAGCTTTTACACCTTTAGTGGACGAAAATGGTGTTGCCGTATCTTTTAACATCTTCCTCTATCCGGGTCCTGTCCCAATGTATAACTTGAATGGCAATATCGCCTCACCCATCCAGCTGCAGAATGGCGACCGGGATAAAGATGCCATTATCAAATATTCAACCCAGTTGTTTGATCGAGCCTGTATTGTATGGAATCAAGCTCCTTTAACTGCTGGTTCTGCAGGAGGAGTGCTTGGCGGCGCATTAACTTTTGGAGCTGCTGAGGCCAGGGAACCGATAGGATCAGTGTGTTTTGACAGGTATGATGATGAGGGCGAGGAGATTGACGGTTTTATCTCTAATATCGGCCAGGTCAACTGGGAACGTTCTGGACAAGAGGCAACCAGCGTTACGGTCAGTCACGGAGAGGTTAACCGGAATACTGATTGGTAGGGAAACAATAAAGGAATAATTAAGGAAACAATTATATACCGATCATCTGTAAGTATGTCCAGTGGATCAAAATGAATAAAATCCTTCAACATTATCTTGATTCTTTCAGATTAGGAAAACAATTTGCTGCTACTTTTCTGATTGATCTAATCACGATTTCCAGCATCATTTTTGCATTCATCTGGTTTTCTTCGTATGCTCAGCGGCGATCATTGGAATTATTGCAGGGCCGTACTACTGCAGAACTGCAGCAGATGATGCTTTCCTTAAATCCTGAACAGTTAGCGCCATTCTTAACTTCATTGAAATGGTTTCTGGCAACTTCGTTGGCAGGATTGCTCATACTCATTATCGGTTCAGTCTTATTATTCTCTTACGCTCAGGCCAGGACATGGAACTATCTGCATGGTAAAAAAGTTGCTGCCAACAATTACTGGCGCTGGAATCTGCTCGATCTTTCCTTATCGGTACCGTTCCTGCTTTTCCTTGGTGTACTTTTAGTGGTAAAGATGATAATGCTGCTGCTGCTAAGCATCCCGTCTAAACTTATGCCACTCTTTTATCTTACTCACCGCAACTTAATGGAGAATATCCGTTTAGTGGTAGACGGAGCGGCCCTGTTTTATGTGGTGCTCTTATTTATCATCATTGTTTTCCTTATCTGCGATAATTTTGTCAAATCGTATAAAGTTTGGGATTCGATAGGTGCAGGGTTCAGCGTTTTCAAAAAACATTCGAAAAAAGTTTTATTGTTAGTATTATTTGCTACCATTAGCGCACTGATAGCGACCCTGATCCTCCTGCCGATCAAGAAAGCTCTCATCTTTTATCCGATGTATTCTACCTTGTTGAATGTCATGGTGGCCGGCTTTTTTCTTGCCTGGCTGCGTATGTATGTGTTCAGGGCTGTTATCCATGGACATCAATAAGCATTTTGATAATAACAAATTAAAGATCAAAGTCATCCCTCATGCTGGCAGGACTGAATTGAAAGAGGAGGGAGGAAAGTTAAAACTGTATCTTAAATCTGCTCCGGAAAAAGGTAAAGCGAATGCCGAATTGATAAAATTCTTTAAGAAAAACTTTAAACTTTCCCTACGCATAAAGTCAGGAGAAACTAGTAGGGAGAAGGTGTTGGAAATAATATGATAATAGAAATAATCTCCTCACTTTAAATCTACACTTCCATCGATCCCTGCTGTTAAATTCTTTCCAGCGATTCTCGCCTGCTCATTAGCACGAGATATTTTATTATCCGGATCCGAAAAGTCGACGAACTCTAAAATTTCTTTTGTCCACGGATCGCGCTCTTCAACTTTTTTGACCATCTGCTGAACCATGCTGCGGTAACTAAAATGTCCCGCCGGTTGTGTGCGTAATTCTGCCAGATGCTGAAATGCTCGCAGATTCATCCCCATCATGAAGCGTATGCGATGGTTGAACAAAGTGGCATATTGCGCAGTTTCTCCAATCCCTGCTCTTCGCAAATCTTGATTTAAAGAACGCATCATCGCTTCAACCTCTTTCACTTTTTCTTCTAATCCGATCTCAGCAATCTCTGGAGGCATGATAAATCCTAAGTCAGTGGTTAAACTTTGCCGTTGCTGGGTAAGCATCCTGTGACGTTCTAAATCACGGTATTCCGCAAAACCGCCTACCAAATCAAAAGTAAGCGGATATCCTGCTTCTATTCCTCTTCCGGTCCTGTCACGTCTGTTTTCCCTGCGGCCTTTATACGTTTCCAGAATTTCCGATCTTTTATCTTTAGGCAGCATGCTAACTACTTCTAAAATTTGGTCTAACGAGATGTTAGTGTAAGGAAACAGGCAAGAAGCGGCGGTTTCAGTAAGATAATCCTTCCTCCGCACTAGCGTAACTTTATGATCTGTTGGGGTAAATCCCCTGAATAGGTCATCGGCCAGCAGTTTCATGTTTCTGTTTGTTTCTGCTTTCTTAGGATTAGTTTTATTCCGTCTAATGTAAGTAGGAATTACCTTGTTCAGCTCTGTTTCTAAAGCATCTGCCCTCTCTCGAGCTTCTGCAAGCCCGCTGCTTTTGAGATGATTGAGCAGATGGGTGAAATATCGGCCGTTGCCAAACACACCCATATGGGTCAAGGTTGAAGAAGGCAATACGCATCGTCCTACATCAAGAGCAGCACAGCGGATGGTAAAATTATAAGCGAAGGAAAAAGCTTTACGTTCTCTTTCCTCTTGCAATTCAGATTCATGAACTTTTACTTTCCGCCCTTCCCTTTCCACTTCAATTTTATACTCGTTGCGGGGAAGCCTTTTCTTAAAATAATCCTGTAATAATTTTATGCCTTCACTATACACTTCAAACGCTTGGTCATTGGCTTTCTCGTATCTTTCTTCAAGCCCCGATCCGGCAATCTCTTTCGGACGCAGATAACGCCATCTTCCGGAGTTATCTTTTTGGTCATATTCAACATAGCGCGTGGACTGCTCTATCGGTGAACCGCCTATGCGCCGATCTTCGATCTCTTTTGTCAACAGCTGGGAAATATCTTCCAAGCCGGCATGTGCTCCTTCCAGCTCGCCAACTGAATCATCACCGAAAGCGTTCAAGACCCGGTCCATCAATTCAGAACCTTTTTGTGCGGAAGGTTCTCCGTTTTCATCTAAAAATTCATTGATGATAGTTAATTGTATGCCTGTCTTTGCTCTCGAATATCTGGCAAGCCCTCCTCCGACTAATTCAGGAGGCAGTCCATGTATGACAAAAGTTGTTCCGCCGACGTTAGTGAAATATTTTCCTAATTTTAGCTTGATCTCTTCCGGAACTTCGTTTATAGAATTATATTTAACCATCCTACTCACCTTTTTTATGATACTACGTTAGACGCTTTTAAATAAATTCTTCTTCTGTGGTGGTTGTTTTACACAATACAAATATTTTTTATACCCTTACAAATACCTTTTTGATAAAGAAATTATGTATAACTATAGAAAATAACATTAATGTCCGTTAAAATTTAATCCTGGAATGTTATTTTCTAATAAGCAAATAACTTTAGATTTGCTTTTCGGAGTACCGAAAATTAAAGTTATTTGCTATAAAATAAGAAGTAATCTTAATAACTGGTAATCATAATAACAAGAATAATTCATATATAACTTATGAGAGGGATAAAATGGAATCCGGCAAATTCATAGTATTAGAAGGGATAGATGGAGCGGGAACAACTACTCACTCTGGACTTTTGGTGCAGTATCTTTTTGAGAAAGATAAAAAAAATGCGGTGCTTCTAACCAGAGAACCAACCAAACTTTCCCCATATGGTTTAGAATTGCGGCGGAGGCTTACCGGAAATTTACTGCCGGGAGAAACAGTCATCAACGATCCGGCATATTGGGCTGATCTCTTTGTTTCCGACCGCAGATGGCACATGAACAAGGTGGTTACGCCTTCATTGCAGTTAGGCTTACAAGTTATTTCTGATCGTTATGATATATCGACCATCGCTTACCAATCTGCACAAGGAAAAGAAATGGACGAATTGATCAAAAAACATGAAGGGCTTCCTGTTCCGGACTTAACGCTACTTTTGGACCTTCCGGTAGAGACAGCTATGCATCGAGTTGGAAAAGATTAACAGCGGACAAAAGAATATTTTGAAGATCATGGTTTTCTGCAAAAAGTTCGATCTAATTATCTGGTTGCAGCTTCAAAGTTAGGTGCGAATAGGAAAATAGAGGTCATTAACAGTTCGCATCCAATAGAAATGGTTGCCAAATCGATCCAGAAAGAAGTAAATCAATTGTACGGCTATTGATAGCTTCTTACTTCTTCTCTTTTTCTTCTGCTTTATCTTCTGTAAAAAATTCTCCCAGCTTCTTGCACTTCTTCTGGGCATTGTACGAAATCTTAGGACTATCTTGAGACAAAAATCTATCACCTCTTTATTTTAAACTAAAACATCTATCTGAAAAAAAGTAACGCGTTGAAGTATATAAAGACTGTTGATATCAAAGATATAGTGTTAGAATAATACTCTTGAAAGAATTGTTGTATTAATAAATGTTGTTTTGATTATTGGATAATAATTATTTAATAATCTCCTATTGTCCCCTATCAATCAGATCCATGCTAAGATGAGAATCTACTTCTCCTGTTTCTGCTTTGATCTTTATATTGATGAATTTTAAGTCTCTGGTGATAAAAGTAAAGTTCCATAATGGCTTTTGTTCTAAATTCTGCAAGATCACAAACCCGTCGCCTCGTCCAGCTTTAGGAAATAATTCTTCTACATTTCCAGCGAAAACATCTGCTGCTTTGGCAAAATCAATCTTGACCGAATCTATATCCAATTCTTCTACTCGCTGCTCCGGCTTCTTGAAGACATCATCTTCATTTTCTTTTACTGTAACGTTCTCTCCGCAGGCGAAAACAGTCATCTTCTCAGAATCGGCATCATAAAATCCTATCTCCCAGTCGCTTTTCAATCTGCAATCAGCAGAGATTGGACAAAAAAAATGAGAAAGATATCCTTGCGGATGTTTTTTTTTCCAGGCGTGGTATTCTTTACTGCTTTCTGCTTTTTCCAGCATTTTGGCCGGAGCAAGCGCCATTATGAATATTCTCTCCAGGTGTGATTACATTTAGTGCACTTGAAGAACCTGGTTTCAGGTTCGTCTGCGCCTCTAGTCTGCTGCGTCCAGAAGTATGCTATCTTATTTTCACATTTAGGGCAGGCCATCTTTATCTTAGGATTAGTCTCTAGATGTTCTACAACTTCGATCTTCCTGGCGTTTTTTACTTTTTCTTTAAGCTCTGCTGTCTCTTCATCAGGAGCCTTAGTAAAGCCGCAGCTGCAAAAAAGAACTTTCTTCCCGGCCTTATCCTTTGGCCGTAATATTGAACCACATGTCGGACAGAACATATATTCTCACCTGATTTGTATTAACTATTGTTATTTTAAACTAGAAATCAGTCGGTTCTTTATATACTTTATCTCTGGATATTCCATCCTAACGGGCGTACCAAGTCTACAAATAAGATCTTGACCCAGCCCAGATAAGGCACCCTTAATAAGCCCTGTCCGTAGATCCTATCTTCGGTAATTTGTTCCTCTCCGCCGTTACCGGTAAGAATACCGCCGTTATGGTCACCTTTAGTTTGATAGAATCTCTGCCCATCTTCTTCCCATATCTTTACCACCCGATGGATCAATGGCTGCGGCTTGCTGCCTTGAAAGATAAGAATATCACCTACATTCAGGTTCTCCCGATTGGCCCGCCAAAGTATGATGACATCTCCTTTATCAAATCCGTTTGGAAAGGGAAAGGTGCTAAATTGCGATCCGCTTATCCCTTGCTCTTCGTACCAATTTCCGCATACTCCCCAATAATTGTCAAATGAATATTTTAAGTTTTCATAATCATTCCCGCATAATTTCCCGTTATGCAGTCCGTGTTCCATGCTCTCGCTGACTACCGCTACTATAGGAAAACTGGTCCCCAGCACTATCCCCAGCAGAGGATAGAGAATAAATCTGATCATTAAGAATGCAATGACTATGTTAGCCAACCAGCTGCTTAAAGAATCGCTATGCCAAAAGAAATGCCAGGCTTTTTTCCAATACTGCTTCCATTTTTTTCCCACCTGCTGCTTATTCTTTCCAGATTTAAAAAGCTTTTTATAAAGTGAAGTATTTATCATCAGCATGCTGGAGAAAGAAAAAATTGCCGTTCTGATCAGTGACATAAAAAAGAAAAAAGAACTGCAAGGTATTGATGATGATTTCGTAGGGCAATATCTTGAAAAATATCTAAAGCAAGAACTTAAATTGCTGAAATCACTGCAGGAAAACTTTAATCCCAAATCAAAAGCATATGATCTGGTCATAAAAACTGTCCGCTCTAAGCTTAGAAGAGTCTACGGTCTTTTCCGTGATGATGTCAAAGAAAGAAAAAGTGCTGTTGAAACATTGTTGAAAGCGCCATCAGCAAAAAGAGCTGCTCTTCTCGAAAAGATCCTTTCCACCCACTCTTCAACCCAGGAACGCTTACCTATCTACGAGCGATTATATTCTAAGATATTTGCGATCGCCGGGAAACCAAAAATTATCCTTGATCTTGGCTGCGGCATAAATCCTTTTTCCTTCTTCCATATGAAACTGAAAGAGTGCATCTATTACGCTTATGATATAAACGAAGAGGAAATTAATTCCATCAACACTTTTTTTCAGCTACTGCATAAAGAGAATCCTTCTTTTACCGGAAAAGCGATGGTCGCGGACATTCTTGCCGTACCTTTGCCGAAGGCAGATCTTTGCTTCCTCTTCAAGATGACTGATGTCCTTGACCAAGGGAAAGGGCATAAAAAGACCGAGGAGCTGTTGAAGAAGATTCCCGCAAAATATGTTGTGGTAAGTTTTGCAACTAAAACCATGAGCGGGAAAGCCATGACTGCGCCAAGAAGAAGCTGGATGGAATGGCTGTGCAAGAGATTGGGATATGATTTTGAGATATTAGAATTTGAGAATGAATTATTCTATGTTGTTAAGAAGAGATAAGCTCAAACATTTTCATTTCTTATTGGAAAGGTTAAGATGTATCGCATAGACTAAATCACATAACTCGGAAGGGATGGTTGCAGATTTAAGCTCCCGATATCCTGCATTGGTGTATTTTACATCTATCCTTCTTTTTTCAGCTGGACATCTTTCTAAAACAGCTTGAAATATGGTTTCGTATGCGGCTTGATTAGTTACACAGACCAAGGCTCTTGCTGCATGAATATAATTAGCATAACCTATTTCTGTGGTTAATGATTCTAGCTTTGATCTGGCAGTATTAGGGTCAGCATCGCGATAAAGTCCGATCAAAAATTCGACGTCTCCTTTCTGATCAAGTATTGCTTGCGTATCCGGTGTAAATTGGTATCTCATCTTTCCTCCTAATACTGCAATAACACTTCTACATCGCGCCCAAAGATGTTTTTCAGGCTCTCAAACAATGGCTCTTTGACAAAGACCCGTTTAGGGAATTTTGCACGTGCCAATTCCTTTTCAAGTTCCTCAAGATTACTTTTCTCTAAAGGACCAAGGCTTCCATCCGCTCTAATTGTTGCCTTTTCGATCATCTGTTCTTTCACATCCAGATCATGGATAACAAAAGCGACGGTATCTAGTAAAATGATTTCACCGAATTTCTCGCCGTGTTTCACTCTTACTTTGGCCCGTTCCAATTCTTGTCCGCGTTTGCGCTGCATATATTCAACCAAGAACTTAAACAATCCTGAACTGCCCTTGCGCGCTTTTTCTATGTCAGTCTTGGTAAGCTTCTTCTGGTCATGCTTATGTTTAGCTTCAATTATTTCATTCAGGTCGCGAAGATATCTGGCCGGCACTTTTCCGGTGGAGATCAATTCATCTTCAAAGAGCTTTATGAGCTGCTCATCCTGAGCTTTTTCGACTCCTTCTAATTTCAAGACATCTCTTATGATAGTCATGACCTCATCGTAGAGCAAAGTGATGCTTCGTTCATCATGCTTAGTTTCTATCTCGGTAAATAATTCCTTGATCCGTTTCAGGAACTTTTCTGCATCATTCACCAGCTTGTCTAATTCTGTTCCGGTCAGTTCCTTTTTGTCGCCGTGCTCGATCTTCTTGCGGATATCCACATTGTTGCGCAGGATCTTGACATATTCCGGCTCCAGCATCTTTTCCTTCTTGACAAAAATTTCTTCCAGCACGTCGGGTGTTTCTCTCGGCGTCGGAGGAGGCAGCCCATACAGCATGATTGCTGCCTGTGATGGCGTCAAGATTGCGTAATAGGTATCTTCCATACCCATCTCTTTCAATCGTCCTTTCACCCGGCTGATGCTCTGTTCTCCTGTGTTCATGAAAAGGTCGATAGCTTCCCGGCTGGGCTTGATGCGGCCCATTCTCAGCAGCTGTTTCCAGGGCATGAAAATGCCGCGGTCGTAGAATGGAACGCCGTCTCTCAATAAAGTGAAGATGATAGGGTTAGCTTCCTTCAGTGATTCCCAGAAGTCAGTCAGGATATAGACTTGGATGTTCAACTTGTTTTTGATGCCAGTCATCTCTCCTGCTTCAACACCCATGCCGATGATGATCGCTCTCAATTTATCTTTTAATTCAAGCCTGCTCATCTTTTTGACATCAGTGTCATCGATGC
>CAYIZT010000013.1:0-23149 GCA_964368095.1 uncultured Methanosarcinales archaeon | reverse complement strand
GGCGCTTTTATAACGGTTATCGGGATTTTTTTCACAAGCTGTTCTTATGACTGTAAGCACTTTATCGGGTATTTTCTCATGGGGAGGGATTATATGGCCAGGTAAAAAATCTATTTTGCGATATAGAAGCAAGTTGGTCAGCATCTCATGCACAACTAAGCCTAACGAATATATATCTGACGTGAATGACGGTTTTCTGGAATTAACACATTTCTCCGGAGCCCAGTATTCTTTGGTACCAGCAGCCCATAACAATCTTGAATTTTTATCGTCACTAGCTTCAAGGTAACTTAACCCAAAGTCGATAAGTTTAGCCAAAGGAGTGCAGTCCGAGGAATAATCAGCATCAGCAAGCAAGATATTTGCTGACTTGACATCGTTATGAACCACGCCTGCAGCATGAACCTGTTGTAAAGCCAAGCCTGCTTGAGCGGCTATTGCAAAGCTTTGTTCAGGAGTCAGGCCGTTATTTCTTATTCGCAAGTTCCAAAGATTCCCTCCTCTCATAGAAGGCATGACTAAGCAGTATTCTTCCGGAAAGGTGTCTATGGCGGGCAGGAGATGAGCATTATCGCCCTGCGAAAATATTTTTTTAGAGATAGCAATTTCATTATCAAAATCAATAGATTCCTTATAGAATTTTAAAACAAAGTGCTGGTCGGTCTCCCTGTCAAAGGCACGGTAAAGCGTAGAACTAACTGTGTTGGTCAACACCATAGTAATGGGATATTGTCTTATTTTCCGTCTAAACTCTTCGATATTTACCATAACCTGTAATACCGTCTATTTTTTATAAATTCTTCCCTTATTAATGACAAAAAGAGAGATATCGATGAAGCTTAGTAGAAAAATTCGCCTTGGCCGTGAAGTTCGTCTTTTTCCTGATCCAATACTGATGGAAAAAGTAACTTAATTACGTGCAAAGCAATTACTTAGCTCACTTCACCTTAAGGCCATGGCGGCGACTTTTTCTATTAGGCTAATAAAGAATATTTATATACATAAAAGAACCTTTTGCCGCTTATGGACTTCCAAAAACTTGCTGATTTATATGAAGAATTGGAACAGACCTCTTCCGGCAACAAGATGAGGGAAATCCTAGCTGAGTTCTTCAAAAAAGTGCCTGAAGAGGATATCGCGGTCATATCTTACCTTACCTTAGGACAGATAGCTTCTGATTACAACGGTGTCATCCTAGGCATGGCCGAAAAGTCTGCCCTTAAAGCTGTCGGCAAGGCGTCGGGAGTAGATGAATCAAAACTTAGCAAAATCATGCAGGAAACCGGCGACGCTGGATTGACCGCAGAAAAATTACTGCAGAAAAAGCCGCAGACTCTTTTCCCAGTAGGAAAATTAACTGTCAAAGAACTATTTGAAAAACTACATAAAATAGCTAAGACTTCAGGAACAGGATCACAGGAAGAAAAAATAAATATTTTAGTCAATCTGCTCCAAAAAGCATCGGCAAAGGGAGCAAAATACATCATCAGGATCACTCTTGGTACATTACGCATGGGCGCAGGAGACATGACCGTGCTTGATGCCTTGGCCATAGCTTATACTGGCGACAAGAAAAACAAAGAAGTTCTGGAAAAAGCATACAATATCTGCCCTGACGTAGGCGTCATCGCAGAAACTTTGGTCAGGAAAGGCTTGAAAAGCATCGAAAAGATCGATGTGCATGTGGGAAGGCCGATCAAGATGATGTTGGCGCAGAGAGTTGAATCTTTAGCAGAAGTTCCGGGAAAAATTTCAGGAAAATTGAGCATAGAAACAAAATATGATGGGGAACGGATGCAGGTGCACAAGAGCAAAGACGGAATCACTATTTTCTCCCGCCGCATGGAAGATATCACTGAGCAATATCCTGATGTGCTGCGATACCTGAAAGAAAATGTTTCTGGAAAAGAATATGTCATCGAAGGAGAGATACTAGCTATCGACAAAGAGGGAAAGCCTTTACACTTCCAAGTGCTGATGCAGCGCAAGAGAAAAACTGATATTGAAGAATACGTAAAAAAAGTTCCGGTGCAGCTGAAGCTGTTTGACCTTCTTTATCATAATGGAAGATCGTTCCTGCATGAACCTTACGAAAAGCGGACAGAACAGCTGGCAAGCATGGTCAACAAGGGAAGACATATCACTCTGGCAGACAGGATCTTAACTGATGATCTTAAAGAGGTAGAAAAATTCTTCCAGAAGATGCTCAAGGAGAAGCAGGAAGGTATCATGATCAAAGCTATAAATTCAGAATATCAGGCTGGGACTCGCGGCTGGAATTGGATCAAATGGAAAAAAGAGTATCACGCTGAGTCTACTGACACTTTTGATTTAGTAGTCGTAGGAGCTTTTTACGGCAAAGGAAAACGTTCTGGAACTTATGGAGCATTGCTTTGCGCGTGCTACAATGATAAGGAAGATACTTTTGAAACAATAACCAGGTTAGGAACTGGCTTGACCGATGAGCTGCTTGCTGAACTTCCAAAAAAGCTTAGAAAATATCAGACTGATAAAAAACCGGCCCGTGTAGCTGCTGCTGATATCAAGCCGGACTTATGGTTTGAACCCGCCATAGTGGTCGAAGTTCTTGCTGCCGAGATCACTAAAAGCCCCAGTCATGCTTTAGGATTAGCGCTGCGTTTTCCCCGCTTTATCCGTTTTAGAGATGACAAGAAAGCTGAGCAGGCAACTACGTCAAAAGAGATCAAGCAGATGTATAAAGAAAAGTGATACAGAAATAATCAATTGTTTCATTAACCACAAGATAATCATCAAAGAAAATTCTAAATTGAGAAAATCATAAGTTTATAGGTTGCTTTGGCTCAGGATACTCTAACAGTTCATCTAACGATTGAACCTGGCACGGATTCTTCCCGTAACTTATTTTTGTTATTTCAACTTTGTCTAAATCAAATTCAACTATATCCTGTGCCCCATCCCGATTATAATCCATAGCACACCTGGCTTCATATTTATTCATCATGACACATAGATCATCATTGCCATCTTTATTTATATCTTCAATCAAGACTACCGGCTCATTGTAAGGCTTACGATGATGATAACCAAACATATAACCTCCAGTCCCACTGGTTATACCACCTAAAGCAAAGCCGCCAAGCGCTGCTAAAACATAAGGCCATTTTTTTGACATTATTTGAAAAATCAATTTATAATATATAATAATTACCTAAATACAGTATAGATAACGGATTAGCTGACGATATCGGATTAGCTGACCTGAAAATTCATCCAAAATATGCAGCTTTCTCTTGTATTTCTTTCGCCCTGGCGGTGGTGAAATATTCTTCCAGCTGTTTGTAAACTTCTTCAATCTCTTTATCGACAGAAGGTTTGACCACTTCTAAAGCGCTGAGGAAATGTTCCATCTTTACCGTTTTAGCATTGAAATCAGCGCGCAGGGCGATCATGGCTGCTTCCCTGCAAACTCCTTCGATGTCTGCGCCGACATATCCTTCTGTCTTTTCAGCTAATTCGTTGATACTGACATCTTTAGTTTTAGGCATCTTCTCAGTATAAATTTCAAAAATTTTCTTTCTTCCTTTAACATCAGGGATAGGAGTCAGGATGACTCTATCAAATCTTCCTTGTCGCAGCAAGGCAGGATCAACGATGTCCGGCCTGTTTGTTGCCGCGACGATAACCACATCATTTAAGCTTTCTAGTCCGTCCATCTCGGTCAACATCTGATTGACTACTCTTTCTGTATTATGATTATCTCCGCCGCCGGAACTTCGTCGAGGCACTAAGGCATCTATCTCATCAAAGAATAGAATAGTAGGCGCAGTCTGCCGTGCTTTCCTGAATATTTCCCGTACTGCCTTTTCGGATTCACCTACCCATTTGCTAAGCAAGCTCGGTCCATTCACTAAAATAAAGTTAGCTTCGCTTTCTTTTGCGATGGCTTTCGCCAACAAAGTTTTACCTGTGCCGGGAGGGCCATATAATAAAATTCCCCGTGGCGGCCGAATGCCCAACCTTTTAAACACTTCCGGCTTCTTCAAGGGCCATTCTACCGCTTCCTGTAATTTGCTTTTCACTTCTTCCAAGCCGCCAATATCTTCCCAGCTAACATCGGGGATCTCCACTAAGACTTCCCGCATCGCGCTTGGCCGAACATCCTTCAAGGCAGCTAAGAAATCTTCTTGAGTGACCATCAATTTTTCTAAGATCTCTTTAGGGATAGGCTGTCCCTCTTCAATACCTTCTACTTTCAAATCTGGCAGGATTCGGCGTAAAACAATCATTGCTGCTTCTTTAGCTAACGAATTCAAGTCAGCGCCAACAAATCCATGCGTCACTCTGGCTAACTCTTCTAGAGCAACATTCCTTGCCAGAGGCATGTTACGAGTATGAATTTTCAGTATATCCAATCTTCCGCGTCTATCGGGTACACGGATCTCGATCTCCCGGTCAAATCGTCCCGGCCTACGTAAAGCTCCATCAAGTTGGTTAGGCATGTTAGTCGCGGCGATGACGATGACTTTACCACGGCTTTTCAGACCATCCATAAGTCCCAGCAATTGCGCTACCACACGTTTCTCTACGTCCCCTTTAGTCTCTTCCCGCTTAGTGGCGATCGCATCAATCTCATCAAAGAAGATGATGGAAGGAGCATTCTGTTCCGCTTCTTCAAACTTCTTGCGCAAGTTCGCCTCTGACTCGCCATAAAACTTGGAAATGACTTCCGGACCATTAATCAAGATAAAATGGGAATTTGTTTCTGAAGCTACTGCTTTCGCCAATAAAGTCTTACCTGTTCCGGGAGGACCGTGCAACAGAACTCCCTTGGGCGGTTCTATGCCTAATTTTTGAAAGATCTCCGGATGCTTTAAAGGAAGTTCAATCATCTCCCTGACTTTTTTGATCTCTTCTCCCAAACCGCCGATATCTTCATAGTTTACTTCAAATCCCAATGGTTCTTCTTCCAATGCTTCTACTGCTTTAGGATTGAATTCCACTTCGGTATCCTGCGTCACCACCACAATCTCTTTCTTAGGCATAGTCTCGACAACCACAAATTTGAGAGCGCCAAAGCCGTACCCGGCAAAGTGAGATTCCATCATGGTAAAAATATCATTGACATCATTCTCCTGGAAAGGAGTCACTCTTCTCCTGGCCCGGCCTAAAGAAACAATATCGCCTTTAACTAACGCTTTTCCAAGTAATCCTTGCTTAAATAATTCCGATGAAGCCTTGATCATGACTCCTTTATTGACAGGTGCAATGATTACTTTTCCTGCCGGCTTGACTTCTGCTTTACGGATAGTTACTAATTCTCCTATAGAAGCACGGGCATTTTTACGCACATTTCCATCCATGCGCACAATGTTTAGTCCGATATCTCCTGGATATGCCCTGTCCACTATGGCGGCAGTTTTACGCGTTCCGACGATTTCGACCACATCGCCCGGATTGGTATCTATCTGCTTCATGAAAGTTGAATCTATCTTGACGATGCCCTTGTTGACATCGTCCTGTACCGCTTCCATCACTTTAAGTTTGATCTCAGTCATTTTCTCTTACAATATATCTATAATCTAGATTAAAATATCTATTATAATCCAGGTTAAAATACCCTTTTAATTACCCTTCCCTCTGGAAATAGTTTAGGTGCATGGTTTTTAAATATTTTATGGTTTTAAAGGATAAATAGTAGTACCAAATCCTTATCATTTATATCTAAATCCTATTATTAATCTTATTATTTATTTGGCTTCATCCAAAAATAAACGCCACGGCCACTCGCTCTTCGCTTCTGTAATGGGTAATGCGCCATTCCCGTAAGGAACATGAAAATCAACACAAGAAATCAAACAAAGATTTGATTTCTGTGCAGAAATAAGATAGTTTTCTTATTTCTTGCAACGATTGATTTTCAGCTCTGAAATGAGGTATTCTCCGCATTTCATGAACAACCCCTTGACGCAATGATATAATTCAACTGCTTGTTCCGCTCGTCTTAAGGCAGTGGCTATTTATCGGATGAAGCCTATTTAGTTTATTATTTGAGAATTTTCAATGAGTTTCTTTTAATCCTATCACCTTTCCATCCAATCCCCATTCCGGCCGTAAAGGTACGCCTAAATAAGTCAGGATGATCGGCGCGATATCTACTTGATCTGGTCCCGGAACAATCTCTCCTCTTTGCACGGCTGGCCCGTGCATGATGAAAGGAACTTTCTTTGCTTCTTCGCCCACGCCATCATGATGCCTGCCTTTTCCGCCATGGTCGCTGATCAAGATAGTTAACCAACGTTCTTTATCGTAGCTGGGACGTTTCTTGATCGCTTCCATCAATGTGCCGACATAACCATCGATGGTTTCTATCTCGGAAATATATTCAGGGACGGCTGGATCAAAACCATGATTATGGCCGGCCATGTCCACCCCCATGAAATAGGTGAACATGAGATCTACGTTATTATGCGCCAAGAACCATGACGATGTCTCTGCAACTTTTTTATCTCCTTCTTGTTCAAAGGGATGATAGATACTTAAATCTGCTTTAGTGATAATCTGTTGGTCAAACCAATCCAGGCTGGCGATAGAATAGGTCTTTAGAGCAGGGTCGTATTTTTCGATGCGAGTAAAAATATTAGGAAACTCCCCGTAATTTGCTCCCTCAAAGCTCCTATTCTTGATAGTATTACTTTTGACCCCATGTTTTGCTTCCCATACTCCGGTCAGAATATTTGACCATCCTGGTGCACTTACGGTATAGGTTCCGGTATGTGCAGAAAAACTGTACGCGCTTTCTGCGATTAACCTATCAATATTTGGTGCTTCCGCCTTTTGAAGCGCATCAGGACGCAAACCGTCGATGCCGATGAGCAATACTTTTTCCAGGCTATTTTCTTTGCGTGGAGATTCTTTGGATTCTGATGATGGCGATTTTTCACAAACTAAACCTATAGTGCAGCCAGCGATTAAACCACTACTTATCGTAATAAGAAAATTTCTTCGGCTGAGATACATAACTAAAATGGGAGATCAAGCATATATAAAAGTTAAGAAATAAAAGAACTTATTTTGTATTCGTTACCGCGCCTGGCTTCACTTTTGGCAGTGGAAGCGGACTTGGCAAGTTGACATCCTCACTGATCTTGATAGCTTGGATGTTTCCTTTATGCAATGCTGCATTGACTATCTGCTCCATTACACCCATGGGGATCTTCTTGCTCTTCTTCCACAACATCTTAACTTCATCGACGACTGCCTGGTCATCGACAAATAAAACTTGACCTTCCACATCGATCTTCCCTAAATCCGGCTCATAGTGGCAGGCAAAATCAAAGGTGAATTTAAGTCCTTTTTTTCCTTCTACCGAGAAATCCAGATCTTCCACATCCTTGATAGAGACGTTATTATTGATCCTGATCTGTCCGCCTTTTGCTTTAAGGCTGCGTTCTGCATTCACTTTATGAACATTTATCTTTACGATTGGCATTATAAACCACCTTCTTCAGTTATAGGGCTATCAACAGTAAATGCTTTATAAATTTTCTGGGTCTGGAGGGGTATATTATTGCAAAGTCGTCGCAAGAAATGAAGCAAAGATTTCATTTCTGCGCAGAAATACGATAGTTTTCGTATTTCTTGCGTCTGGGCCAAGAGGTTTGCGAAGAACTATTAGTTGTAAAATATAATTATTGTCAAAAATTCTAGAGAATGAGAACGAGAATAAAAAAATAAGAACATCCAAATTTTTGCTGAGCAAACGGCCAAGACGACTTTGCTAATTCTTCTCAGTATCCCTGAACGCTCCTGCTACCAGCAACGGAAACACTATCGTCGCATCAGCATGGATCTTTACATTTGGAGCATTAACTTTAACTTTTCCCCAGGTTATAGCTTCTTCTACTCGAGCTCCAGAATCGGAACCGTCGTATTCCTGCGCGGTATTTACGTACACGACATAATCTAATCCTTCCTTGAAAATATTGGCATTCAGGGTGAAGTGCTTGCTTATGCCGCCGCCCAGGATTATCGCGCCGGTCTTTTCTGAGTTCAGCACGATATCGATGATATCTTTCATTTCCTTGCTGACATCGATCAGGAAATCCGGATGGCTCTGCTTGAAAAAATAGATCAGATCACCTAATGAACCGTCGATCAATCCCGGACAGAAGATAGGAATATCATTCTTCGCTGCCCAATAAAGTATGGAATTCTCATCATTAATCTCTATCCCTAATTCCCTGATCAGATCCTTCGGACAGAATACTTTTCCGGTTTCTTTCTGTATTTTATAGATTCGTTCAAAGAACTGCTGCATTAAATCATCAAAAGCAGCGAATCTGTCATTAGGGACAAAAATATTCCCGGTTCTGTTCACGCCATTCTCAAACATCATCCTGCCGGAGACGTCAAAATTTCCTAGTACGAATGGCTTGAGACATTTAATGATATCTTCCTCTACTCCTCCGGCAGAAGTTACGAGCACATCAACTTTTTTATGCTTGACCAGGTACTTGATGATATCCCTGTTTCCTGAACTTACTTGATTGGAAGTATAGCTTAGGAATAGGGTAACTTTTTCCCTGCGCATGGCTTTGATGATTTCTATCCCCTGCGCCAGATGTGTAGCCTGGAAGCCCATCAATGAATATGATCTCAGGAACTCCTGAAAGTCGAATGGTTGTTCAAAATCATAACCCTTGATCTCAGGATGACCTTCTAAAGTGACCACTTGCTTTACTGAATTGTACTGGATGTGTTTTTCTTTTGGATCTTGATGGTATTTCATTTTATTGCCTCGACTTATGTGATTCTTAATGGATATTATTGAAATTATTGAATTTTTAATAGTTTCAATTTTAATTGTTGGATATGAATTTATAACTACTAAAAGAAAGAGTTCCTAACTTCCTGACATACGTACTGAATCCATGTTTTTATTGAGATAGAACCCTATTTAAATACCTTTCGCCACAAATGGCTTTGTGTAAAAATAGGTTAGCAGCAAAATGTGAGCCTACTTCAATTATAATTCTAACAGAGCCAAGGGGACGCTCCCTACGGGAATGGCTCTACTTTTTGTAAAAGACGACAGGCGAACCCGCTGCTAACCCGAACAGAGTGAGTTTTTACACAAAGCTTACGGCTTTGTCCTGAATCTCGCTATCGCTCGGGTTAGCATCGACTCACTCTTCGCATGTTCTCTTGTAATGCGGTGCCCTCCCATAGGGGGCGCCCCCTTCCGCAATCATTTCTTATATCGATTCTATCGTTCGTGTATTGATGCTAATCACATTCAGGACAAAGCCGCCACAAATAGAGGATAAAAAGCAGAAGAAACATTTATATCTCATCTATCTCTACAACCATCCATGAACCTCGTCGACGTGCATTGTCATCTTACACACGAATATTTCAAAGATAAACTGGATGCTGTACTGAAACGCGCTGAGAAAGCGGGATTGAAAGCATTGATCGTTTCCGGTGTCAATCCGCCTGCTAACAGGGACGTTTTAGCGCTCGCTAAAAAGCATCCAAAACTTATCAAGGCCAGTTTAGGCATTTATCCTATAGACGCATTAGGAATCCAACCAGACGGAGTAGGATTGCCGCATCAAAAAGGACCGATCAATCTGGAAGAAGAGTTCAAGTTCATCGAAAAAAACAAAGATGCGGTGCACTGCATCGGTGAGATAGGCATGGATTTCCACTGGGCCGATAAAGAGAAGACCTATGCCCAGCAGGCAGAGAATTTCAGCAGGATCATACGCTTCGCCATAAAAATAAAGAAACCGATAGTCATCCATTCCCGCAAAGCAGAAGAAGAATGCCTGCAAATATTGGAAGAAGAGGTCAAGAACCAGGAAATCCCGGTCATCCAGCATTGTTTTTCTGGACGAAAATCTTTGATGGGCAAAGGGGTAGAACTTGGACATTATTTCTCCATCCCGCCCTGCATCGTCAAATCATCTAATTTTCAAACTCTGGTTAAAAAAGTCCCATTGACCCAGCTTCTGACAGAAACAGATTCGCCCTGGCTAAGCCCGTATCAGGACCAGATGAATGAACCTGCTTTTGTAGCGGAGAGCATCAAGCAGATCGCGGCAGTAAAAGAACTATCTGAAGAAGAAGTTGCCGCCCAGGTGTGGAAGAATTATCAGAAGATATTTGGTAGGTCTTAACTTAATTTGATAAAATATTAACTAGCTTTAACTGGTTATCAATTGCAGATCCTGGCATCACCGGTCAATTCTGAGCTTAAGAATCTATGCACGACATAATCCGGTAAATAAAGTAAATAAGCAACAACCTCCTTTAGCGAATAGGAGTCTTTGTAATCGATCAGGGCTTTGATCTGTTCTTCATTAAAATTAAAATCGGCAAAGAATTTCTTACAGTAGTCGTATTCTACATTCTTCATCGCTTCAAACAGCTCTAATTCATGATGTAATCTTGCGTCATATTTCCGCACCACTCCTTGGAATAAGCGCATCAGGTGCATTTCTTCCGGATCGACCTTTGTAACTTCCCACATCCCTTCTTTTTCCAGAGCAAATTTCTTGAACGCCAATTGCAGCATAGATTTGGTATCACCGATGCCTTTCTTCATGGTAAGATAACATAATCGCTGATAGGCATCATAAGTGGCTTTCGCACAGCGTTTAAATAAAAGTTGGGTAGAAGGTATGTCTCGAGTATATGAGATCCTGGAAGGATCTTCCTGCAGATATTTCTTGACATTGTTCAGGATAAATAAATTTTTGAAACATTCGTAGTTCCTGTTTTCTTCACTGAAACATTCAACACTTAATACATTATGCATCCGGTCAGCCAGCTTCACCTGTATGGCAATCTCTTTTACCTGTTCACTATTATGCTGAAAAATATTTGAGATGGAACGATAATAGAAATCCCGCTTGTGCCTGGTAAGAAGTTTCAAAGCCGCGATGATGGTGGTGACCGCAGCATGATCGGCATATCGCAGAAGTTCTTCTTCTAATCGCACTAAAACCTCTGCTTCATATTTATCCAATTTTTCTATATCCGGGCCGTTTTTGCCTAACCTCTGCTGGTCTCGATACATATCGACCACTTCCTCCACATGATCATGTAATAAGCCCACAGAAAGAGTCACTTCATCGCTGATCTTGGCTTCCTTTAATGCTAAAACCACGTTCAATGGATGGAGCAATGGGTCCTGCCCATCTTTCCGTTTTGGTAGATGAGAATACAATTCTTCAGTTTTGGCTAAAAGATAGCTAAACAAGTAACCGCTGTTTGAGAAGGAGGCTTTTAATTTCTGCAGATCATCTTCTTTCTGCCAATGCCTTAGATATTTGAAGGTTTGGTATTCTAAAGTTGGAGTTACCATAAAGAAGTAATTTCAAGATATATTTTAAGGTTTTTGCTCGAAAACGAGAGTCTCCAGACTTTTCTCAACTTCATAAATATGATAACCAGAAAGAGTCACGGTGATATGCCATAAATCTAAACCGCAAGGCACCATCCTTCTCCTGGCTGTATACTTAAGGGTGGTCGCAGGTTCGATGATATAGAGGTCTTCCTTACATACCTTAGAATCCAGATAAGCGATCCGCACTCCTTTACCTTCCATCAGCAACTGGAAGTTATGAGGTTTAACTGTCTCAGAAGCATTACCTCGGTAAAGTATTTTTTGCTGCCACATTTTACCAGGTTCTCGGTTCAATTTCCCAATACCTAGTCTGAAGCATCAGTTCTATATCCAGCTGCTGGTATCCTATCTTCTGAAAGAACTCATTTTGCCGTTCCATGCATTTCTTTTCTCCTTCCCAGCCGTAATACTTTTCTCCTTTCCTGTAATATTCGCGATGCCAGGCATCGTGCACTAATTCACCGGCGACCCAGTATATGGATTGATACGAAGAAGGAGTCTCCATATTAGCATCAGTATCCAATACGCCGGTATCTACATGAGCTTTAGATGGAGGATTGAGACGTATAGCGGTTACGTTGTTCCTGATGATAACCCAGTTTGCAGGATCATAACTATAGATCAATTGTAGAGCCTGTACCGTCCTTTGCGCATAATCCAGCGGACCGTCAATGACTATGCCAAGATATTTATACTGCGGGTTAGCTACCTTGGAGATTAGAGAATTAGATGATGTTTGTGAACAGCCTATCCCTACTGCCGCCAGACCGGCAAGAAGTTCTTTTCTCATAGAGGAAAAACCGCCCTTAAACCTATTTAGATATTGTGCATAGAAGACATATGCCCCAAACTGACCAAAATCTTTATAAACAAAATGACAAAATGTAGCACTTACCATGGAATTCATCGTTATCGAGGAAACAAAAAGCAAACTAGTATTCGATTTGAAAGGAGAGACCCATACTTTCTGTAATATGTTAAAAGATGAATTGCTTAACACTAAAGGTGTTGAAATTGCTACTTATAGAGTGGATCATCCCTTGATCGGCGTTCCACGTTTCTTGTTAGAGACCAAAGGCACTGAGCCTAGAAAAGCTTTGAAAGAAGCTCTTGCCAGCATCAAAAAGAAAGCTGAATCTTTCCGGAAAGAAGTCGCTGAATTCTAGATAAAAGCTGATCGTTGGTAGAGATTCATGAGTTTAGATCAACTGATTAAAAAAGCAATAAGATCGGTCAAAGATAAAAGAAATATCCTTGGTGAAGGCGGCGATGGAATAATCTACGCTGTTGATGAAAAAGTAGAATTGTTTTTGTTCGATCTGGTGCGCTGGCAAAGAGTATAATTCGGCTTAGAAAATCATTTAAACTTCCTCCTTTCTGAACTTATATGCTTGACCTGGGAGTTTGTTTACGGTTCTATAAACGCAAAGACATACAAGAAGCCATCATAGACCACGCTAAAAACAAAGAGATAGGGGTGCGTTATAACGATTCTTTCGGCAGACGGCCGGACATCCTTACCTATCCTAAAGAGATCCTTGAACTTTCCCTAAGAGGTGTGACCTCTTTCCACGCCAGCGAAGAGCTGTGGGAAAATCCGTTGGAATTAGAGAGCAATAAATCAAAAAAAGACCTGGATAAATTACGGGCAGGCTGGGATCTGGTATTAGACATTGACTGTAAATTTGTTGATTACAGCAAGATTGCTGCTGACCTGATCATCCAATTCCTGAAATACTGCGGAGTGAAGGATATCTCCTGTAAATTCTCCGGCAATAAAGGATTTCATATCGGCGTGCCCTTCGAAGCTTTTCCCAAAAAGGTAGGAGCGATGGAGACCAAGGACCTCTTCCCCGATGCCGCCAAAAGGATCGCCTATTATATCAAAGAGAACATCAAAGAAGAATTGGCAAAAAGAATCCTTGAATTTGAAGGGAACAGTTTTGCCAAAGTAAAAGAAAAAGTAAATTTACAAGATGAAGAGATAATCCGTTATGAAAGCAACCAGTTCAATGATAAAATTGCCAGATTGAATGTAGATAAATTTCTGGAGATAGATACTGTGCTCATCTCTTCACGACATCTGTACAGGATGCCTTACAGCCTGCATGAAAAATCCGGACTGGTAAGCCTGCCCATCGATCCGGATAAAGTTATGGAATTCCAGAAAGATATGGCTAAGCCGGATGCGATACTCGCTCCAATGTTCACCTTCCTGGACAGGAACGTATCAGGAGAAAGCGCCCGACAGCTGTTAGTGCAGGCGCTTGATTTTGATGTGAAACTTGAAGAAGAAAAAGAACCTGGAAAAAAAGAATACGATGAATTGAAACTTACCAGCCCCATCAAGGAGGAATTCTTTCCGCCTTGCATCAGGTTATTGCTGCAGGGAATAGGAGATGGAAAAAAACGCGGCATCTTTATCTTGATGAATTACCTTGGCAAGATCGGCTGGAACAAAGAAGAGATCGAAGCATATCTAAAGAAATGGAACAGTACCAATGCAGAGCCGTTACGTGAAGTTTATCTTAAAGGGCAGCTGCATGGCTTTAAAACAGGAGACAAACTGCCGCCCAACTGCAGCAATGACGCGTATTACAAAGGCATCGGCATCTGCAGGCCGGACAGTTTCTGTCCGCGGATAAAGAACCCGGTAAATTATACTATCCTCAAATGGAAACGACATCTGCAGGATATGGAAGATAATCCGCCTAAAGAACCAAAACCTACGAAAAGTATAAAAGAATGATTGCCTTGTTAGGTAATATGCCTAAAAAGAGGAAAGCATATCAAGTTGAGCAAGAACTCCGTGAAATCAAAAAAACGGAAGATAAACTGCTCAAGCAAGAACAACGGATTGAGAAAAAAGAAAACAGGATTCTTGCTGAAGAAGAAAAGATTGAAAAAGTTCTGTTCCGAATTGGCAGCTTTGAATTCAAGCGAAAACATCTGCTGGAATTGATTAAAGGCGTAGCAGGAGCATTTCTAGGAGTTGGTTTAGGGCGGAGCATCCTGAATTTAGATTCTTTAGTTGAGAAACTGCAATGGTGGAACATTATCGGCATTCTCGTCTTTATCATAGGCATTTCTTGGTTATTGATTTACAAGAACGAACGGCAGTATGTCCAGAAACACGGCATGAAAGTAGTGTGGAAGAAATTAATCTTCTTGTATGTTATTTCGCTGTTTATCGAATTCATCGCTCTCTGGTTATTTGCTAGTCTGCCTGCAGATGCTGCTACATTGATTAAAATCTTAGTGATCGGCTCGTATGCTGCTATGGCTGGTGCGGTTAGCTTCTCGTTGATTTGAAGTATGTTTTTGAGTATATAGTTACATAATTCTTTTAAAGCAACTACCTGGAAAATCAGATACATTATTGATACATTATTTTATGGAGGAATTGACTATGAAAATATTACTAACTGCTAAACAACGGGGATCAGCCAACGTTCTAGCTCCAGTTGCGAGAGAATTGCTATCACGAGGACATCAAGTAAAATTATATGCTACTGGAAATGATACTGAAGCAGCTGGATTTGCTGGATTGCAATATGATAAAATTGATCCGACAAAAGACAGTTATGCTCAATTAGTTGACGGATACGATGCAGTTATGGTTGGTTTATCCGGTTACAATACACCAGACGGATACTTTTTGAGAGCTGCCAATAACAAGGGAATTCCCACTATGGCCGTGCAGGATCAGAATAGTAATTACCAAGAGAGGTTAGGAACCAATCTCGCTGATTTACCCACTTTATTAGCAGTTATGGATGAAGATTGCATAGAAACAGTCCGGAAAGAATTGGACGGAGAAACGGGCATAGAAGCAGCTAAAAGATCACGAGTTATCGGCTGGCCGGCATTTGATCATTATGCAGCATTGCGAGAAGGATACACTGAACAAAAACGAGAAGAACTTCTCCATAAATTAGGATTAAATCCTGATGAGCCGGTTTATTTCCATGCTACACAAAACATTCATCCCGAATCTGCATACATGCAGCGGCTGACTATGCCAGCTGAAGAAAAAATAAGAATATTTGATTATGAATGTGCAGTAACCCAAGCAGTACTTGAATTTGCTTCAGATTTAGATGTAAAAATGGTAGTCAAGCCTCATCCGGGAGAAGAATACCAAACTAATTTTACCCAAGAGCTTGCCCACAGACACGGTGATATATATCTGCCTGCTAAAGCATGCAACACGCAAGAATTGATGTTGGCATCTTATTCAGTTACTGCTGGCCGAAGCACCTGTTTGACTGAAGCAACTTTACTTGATAAAAACGCAGGAGCGATGCTTCTGGGAGAATTAGGAAAAGCATGGAGTTCTGCTTGTCAGCCAGTTAATCTTAATGCTATTCCGGTTACTTATGATGATCAAGGAGTAAAAGGAGTTTTAGCTTTAGTTACTTCCCATGATGAAACAATTGCGCGAAAACTTTCTGAAAACAGGAAGAGATTTTCTGTTGACGGGAAAGCGAGCAAGAGATTGGCTGATTTAGTGGAGAGATTGAAATAAAAATAAGTCACCTTAGACCATTTGAAGCAGAGTAGAAACTATAAGTTTTATTAACTTCTTTTTCTTTCTTCTCTATTATGCACAGCAAATTGCCAAAACCATTCAAAGAAGGGATAATCTACCAAGATGCAAAATTATATGCTTGTCTCGCAAATTATCCCATAATTAAAGGACATACAGTCATTGTCTGGAAGAAAAAAGTTACAGACTTACACTTGCTTTCTAGAACAGATTATGAATATCTGATGGACAAAGTAGATGAAGTCAGAAGTGCACTTCTTAGGACTTTAAAAATTCAAAAAGTTTATCTGACTTATCTAGATGAAGCAAAACAAGTTCATTGGCATTTAGTCCCAAGATTTAATGAAAAGGGGTATAACATATTTTTGCATAAGCCTAAGAAAATTAAAGATTTCTCCTTGGCAAATAAGATTAAAGAACATTTAATTTTGAAGATATGATTTGAAAAATCTTCTGTCATAAAATAATCACATCATTCTTTTAAACAAGCCTTGTTTTGACACGTTCATGCATTCATTGATACAACGAACTGACGACTGGACTTTAGAAGTACTGGCTGATGATTCCGACCAACCCGGTAGCCGCTCAACCTTAGAGAAAGAGCTGCAGGGATGCTGTTTTATCAAAGAATTAAAAGAGAGCAGATTATATATCGGAGAAATCCGTTACGAAGAACAAAAACATGATCAATTGGTCTTTGTGGAAGCGATAGTGTTGGAACGGTCTCAACAACACCCTCAAATGCAACATCCTTCAATTACCGGGATTACGGAAGGGGACATAAAATATTTCCGCCGCAATAGATTTGAAGGCGACAATTGCAAAACAGAAGCGGCATTATATGCGTTTAATCTAAAAAATGAAATTGACCTAAGATATTTCCCTGGCAAATCATAAATAGGCGGGAACTGTTTCATATCAGGCCCTCCAACCAAAACCTTTATAAATAATCCCTAATACCACTACCAAATCAGTCCGAGTTAACGCGCAGGGAATGAAGCAACGACTTCATTCACGCACCGAAAACCAAGGGTTTTCAAGTGCACAGGGCTATTAAGTTTAAAGCTAAGCGTAATTCTGACTTATAACATCATGGACGAACAAAAACCAAATTTCAAATATATTGTACGTGTTGCCAATGTTGACCTACAAGGTAACCGGCCTACTAATATCGCTCTTACTCAGATCAAAGGCATAGGTATCAATCTAGCTAATATCATCTGCATCTGCGCAGGTGTTGATAGAAGTGAAAAAGTAGGTAACCTGCCAGAGGAACAAGTCAAGAAATTAAACCAAGTCGCAGAAAATCTATCCGGCTACGGTCTGCCTTCCTGGCTTTTGAACAGGAGAAAAGATTACGATACCGGCGCAGACATGCACCTTCTTACTGGAAATATCTCATTCTATAAAGACAATGACATCAAACGGATGAAGAAAATCAAGTCCTTGAAAGGTATAAGACATGGAAGAGGATTGCCGGTCAGAGGTCAGAGGACTAAATCACACTTCAGAGTAAACAAAGGTAAAGTAGTAGGAGTCGCCAAGAAGAAAGTAGCTCCTGCCACCGCTGAAGGCGGTAAAAAGGAAGGCGGAAAGAAAGAAGCTAAGAAATAGGTAAATCATGGGAGACCCAAAACAATTACGGAAAAAGTATAATACGCCAAGACATCCTTGGATTAGAGCGAACATCGAAAGCGAACGGGTTGTCACTAAAGATTACGGCTTAGTAAAAAAGAAAGAGATCCATATCGCCAATTCCTTTATCAAAAAATACCGAGACATCGCAAAAAGACTTATCGCTACCAGGACCATTCCACAAGCTCAAAAAGAAAAAGAACAGATTCTTGGCAAATTGCAAGAACTGGGCTTATTACCGACAGGAGCGGAATTGGAACAGATCCTGGGATTAGAACTTAAAGATGTCCTTTCCCGACGCCTGCAAAGCGTCGTTTACAGGAAAGGATTAGCAAGATCCATGAAACAAGCACGCCAATTTATTACCCACCGACATGTCACTGTCAGTGATCAGGAAATCTCATCTCCTTCATATTTGGTCAGCCTAGCAGAAGAAGGCACAGTCTCTTTCAAAGAGAAATCAGCTCTTGCTGATGCTGAACACCCGGAAAGAGTTATTCTTGTCAAAGGTGAAGCGCCAAAAGCATCACCTAAATCAGATAAAAATGAAGCAGAAGTTCCTCCACCAACCAGTGAGGTTAAACAATAATGAAAAAAGAAACTAGTCCAGCTCCAGCTGCTCAAGCACCTCGGGAAGAACGGAGAGAAAGTTATGCTCCTAGGCAAGACAATAAAACCCGCTGGGGTGTCGCGCACATCTATTCTTCTTATAACAATACTATCGTCACTATAACCGATATCACCTGTAGTGAGACAATCGCACGTGCCAGCGGCGGACAGATGGTAAAATCTGATCGCTTGGAAAGTTCACCTACCGCAGCCATGGGCTGCGCTAAGAAAGTCGCTGAGATCTGCCGTGAAAAAGGCATCAATGGCTTGGTTATCCGCGTACGCGCAAAAGGTGGTCATAACGGGCCAAAGAATCCTGGACCAGGCGCACAGCCAGCTATCCGAGCACTTGCAAGGACCGGCCTGCGCATAGGTAAGATTGAAGAAGTTACTCCTGAACCGCACAACGGCTGCCGGATGAAAGGCGGAAGACGAGGACGTAGAGTATAATCACAGAATATAATCAATAATCAAATTTAAGATCACATCCGATAAAAACCATGAAACTGGAAAAAATCAAGGACGATAAAAAGAACAAAAAGCTTTCCTTCCTACTTAAAGGAAGCAATGAAGTATTTGCTAATACCATCCGCAGACTGATCATCGAAGAAGTTCCTACCCTTGCGGTAGAAGAAGTAGAAGTTAAAGATAATAATTCTGCACTTCATGACGAGATGTTAGCGCTGCGATTAGGATTAGTTCCTATCAAGACTGACTTGAAGAGCTACAGATTACCTAAAAATCAGGACGAAATCAACGAAAAAAGTGCCAGCTGTACCTTGCAGTTGAAATTAAAATCAAACAAGAAAGGATACGTTTATGCCGGCGAAGCGGAAAGTGCTGATCCTAAATGCACCTTTGCCTATGAAAAGATGCCGGTAGTCAAATTACTTTCAAAGCAAAAGATCGATGTCATCATGACCGCGGTCATGGGACATGGAAAGGAACATACCAAATGGACTCCTGGTTTGGCATTTTATAAAAAAGAACCAGCAGTGAAAGTTGGAAAAGTTCAGGATCCGGAAGCTTTAGCCAAGATGTGCACTGACGGAGTATTCAAGATCAAAGGAAATAGTGTTGAATTGGTAGATGAAAAAGTATACGACAGCAATCTGTTGGAAGCGTATGCGGAAGCTGATAAAGGCATTACCGTCACCTTTACTGATAATATCATCTTTAATATAGAAAGCTGGGGACAGTTGACCTGTAAGGAAATGCTTGTCGCCAGTACAGAGATCCTAGTAGAAAAAGTAGAAGAGATGGAAAAACTAATCTAAAAAAAATGGTCAAACTAACTGGTCCTACAAACTATCAATTGAAAGAATTATTGGTTCAGCTAGATGCTAAATCCCATGAAAATAAATTTTGGAAAAGGATTGCGGAAGATTTACGCCGCCCAACCAGGGAACGAAGGATCGTCAATGTCTATAAGATTGAAAAATTCGCTCAGGACGGAGAGACTATCGTTGTCCCAGGAAAAGTTCTTAGTGTAGGTGACTTGACTAAAAAAGTTAATGTCGCTGCTCTCACCTTTTCAGAAGAAGCGCGAAAAAAGATCGAAAGCGCAAAAGGAAAAACCTTGACCTTACAAGAATTATTAAAAAGCAATCCTGATGGAAAACAAGTCAGGATTTTAGGATGATACCATGAAGATCTACAACGGCGAAGGTATGATATTAGGACGTTTGGCAGCTCGTGTAGCGAAAGATGCGCTGCTGGGTGAAGAAGTCAGCGTGGTAAATTGTGAAAAGATTATAGTCAGCGGTGCAAAGCAGGTAAACTTTGACCGAGCAACACAGAAACGCGGCCGGTATGGACATCCACACCGCAGCCAGACTCACAGCAGGCTCCCTGACAAATGGGTCAGAAGGACCGTCAGAGGGATGTTACCCTGGAAACAAGCCAGAGGAAAAGAAGCATACAAACTTATCCGATGTTATAATGGTCTTCCAGAAGGATTTACTGGAGAAGAACTTATCACTCTTAAAGATTCATCCATCAGCAAATTACCTAATTTGAAATATGTATCTATCGGAGAAATATGCCGGCACATCGGCGGGAAGGTATAATAACCATGGCTAAAAAAGATTATGTTCATGCTCGAGGAAAACGGAAACAAGCCGTAGCCAGAGCTACCTTGACTGCAGGGACCGGAAAAGTAACCGTCAATGGCATATCTCTGCACAATTATAGCATTGATATATTACGCACCAGGATCAGCGAACCATTAGTATTAGCTGCAGATGTCGCTGAAAAAGTTAATGTTGAGATCCATGTGCAAGGCGGAGGGGTCAACGGACAAGCGGACGCTGTACGTCTAGCCATCGCCAGAGCTTTGGTTGAACACCAGCCTAAATTAAAGAAAACTTTTTACGATTACGACCGGTTATTGCTAGTCGCAGACGTGCGGAGAAAAGAAGCCCGCAAGCCGAACGATTCAAAAGCAAGAGCGGCAAGACAGAAATCATACAGATGAGGACGCAAAGAAAATGATAATACCTATTCGATGTTTTTCCTGCGGGAAACCAGTTGGCCACTTATGGGAAGAGTACAAAGAGAAAGTAGACCGCGGAGAGAATCCCAAGAAGATTATGGATTCATTAGGTTTAGACCGCTACTGCTGCCGGGGAATATTCATGGGGCATGTAGAGTTGATTGATCTTGCCGGCGAGTTTAAACGCGGATAGATTTTTCAATTAATTTTTTAATTACCTTATTTTTTCTGCCGCTACAACAGCATCGATATCTTTAAGCATCTTTTTAGGATTAACCTTGGTTTCTTCTAACATCGCGCGAACATCCTGATTCTTTTGTTGGTATAATTGGATCATTGCTGGATAATATTTTACATAAGAGTGCTCATCCCAGAGCCTCGCGTTATTTGCATCGTAATTTAGTGTCCTTTTTATATCGACAAAGATAATTTGCCGTTCTTCCATTTTTTGCATTAGTGGCTTACCGCTGTTATACAATTGCTGGAGCTTAACATAAAAATCATTGGATTTTCTGGAATAATCAAGCTGGCCGCTAAAGTTTTGCAGCGCTGAAGTATAATCTTCAGAATACACGCCTTCTTTCATCTTAAAATATTCTACCGCCCCAGCCCGACCGACTAAACTGCAAAATGGCTCATTCAATTCTTCAGGAAAATCGTCGCCTATCCACTCCTCCACGCTGTCATGGCATATTTCGTGGATGATTGTCTGCGCCTGCCAAGCCTTGCTGTCCTTAAAAAAATTAGGAGTTATAGAACTGCCTTTTTCAGAGTTTGTCAAATTATAACTTATGACATTGCGTGCATGCACGTCATATCCTTTCTTTTGGTAATATTTCAATTCATCTTCTAAAGTATCTTCAAATGAAGTAAAATACATCGCCCCAACATTGTCACGAAAAGCAGTATCAGACCAAAAATATTGTGATGCTTCTTCCCAGGTGTCTGGCAATACTGTAGGCTTAGCCACAAATAAGCGGTACATAACCTGCGCTTGACCATCAGTTTCGCTGAAAGTAGTATACTGTTGAGTGTTTCTATACAAGCCCAGTTGCTCAATGCCAAACTTTCGCACATCTTTTACAAAAGCAACTTCTTCTCGGTATTCAGCCGGAACTGAAGCTTGGTCTGGAAGTTTGGATAGCTTTCCATAATCCTGAGAAACGCAGGCGGAAAGCAGGGCTGAAAAGAGTATGCCGATATGGTGTTTACTCATAATACAAAAAAGGAATTAAGAGCTTTATAATTGTTATCTATATATAGTTTTAAGCGCAATAATCTTATAAATAGAAAAGAAAATATCAAAATCATGAAATATAAGACCTTATTATCATTGGTAGTCGCAGGGAGTGCGGGTTGTTGGGCAACTTCAAGCCCACCGCCAGCTCCGCCTGCCCCGCCTATGCTGCCGTCCCCGCCAGCAATACCTAGTCCTCCTAACGTGATTGTCAGTGATCCATATACAAACAGAGAAAATGAAGAATTATTTTTAAGCAAGCAGTATAAAAAAGTAGAAGCATATACCCAGCTTGAGTTCTCTTTCTGCCTGCGTTCGCATTATATAGAGATGGAGGGAAATGTTATGAAATCTTTCTTTGTTACCGAACATTGCGTGTCACCTCCTATATCAATAGGTTCTTTCTTAGCAGTACGATTTTCCGATAATAGTGCTAATGGTCTTGCAGACACTATGTGTATGACCTCTGCCAAGACTTATCTTGGTGGTCTGGAAAATCAAACCACCAACTGTTATCCTATATTAGATACCAAAAAGTTGGTAAGATTGGCAGATGCTGTTATTTTTGATAGCGTATATCATGCAGGTACTCCAGGGTCTAGCGACCTTTTTAAGTTAGCTAACTCTCTCACAAAAAAAAATCCATATATTCCGATTGATTGGTAGAAACAACTGGCATTCTTAATAGATTTTGAAGCGCAATAATCTTATAAATAAAAAAGAAAATTCTACAGAGATATGAAGAAAACTTTACTTACATTATTGGCCGCCGGAGCATTAGGATGCAGCGGTTTTCCCGTTGAGTTAAAGAATCCAGCTCCATTGAAACCAAACGAAGATAAATTCGCAGAATTCAGTTACCTAGATTCTAAAACGAGTTGTACGAGGTGGGTCTATGTCGGGGTTTCAAGAAAATATGGGGCGCTGCAGTCAGTACTGGTGGTAGAACATTGTCTTAAAGCAGGAGAAATAGAAGGTAATTATGTCTGGCAACGCTATGAAGATAATGATATTGATGGAAAATTTGATATCTGTTCTTATAATCACGGCAACAGTTATGTTGGAGGAAGTGTTGAAGGAGTTATAAGTATTCAATGTAGCAGTAAAGAGGATAAGTCTATGCAATTTGCTTTAAATAATGCTCTGCGCTGGGCTAAAAAGCCTATATATATTAATTACATTAAATAGCCAGAAAGCCTCGTCTTTTAAGACGAGGATACATAACTCTGG
>CAYIZT010000012.1:0-23464 GCA_964368095.1 uncultured Methanosarcinales archaeon | reverse complement strand
AAAGCCCCCGCCGAGATTTGAACTCGGAACCTCCTGATCTCTTACCCTGCTTATGTTTATCTTGGAAACATAGCAGAGAGGTACAAGTCAAGCGCTCTACCGTTGAGCCACGGGGGCGATAGGATAACTTCAGAATGTTTCTTTATTAAATTTTCCCTATTGGTGCGAAGGCCAGGCTTTGCTTGGGAAGAAAGTTTCGCCCTGCACATATGGCAAGTAAGTCTTCATCTTAAACCATTGCTTGATGAAAGTCTGCATCACATAGGCTTCACGATACAATTCACGCTGGCGCTCTTCTAATTTCTGCCGGTATATTCTTGCGGTGAAAATATCTAAAACATGTCTTAGTAATGAATGTTTTTCAAATTCGTATTCATAATTCTTTTCGATGAAAGGCTTGATGCTTATTTCTATCTCCCCCTTATCGGCCTTTATTTTTTTTCCATCTTTAACAATCTCTGCCGAACCCAATCCTAAAAGATGGAAGTCGATGTCCAAGTAGTAGGTGATATAACCTATCTCTTTTCCATTTTGTTTGACTGTAGGCGTTCCTTCTGCCGGTTTCCATGCTCTCCAGCGGACCCAGATTTCTTTTATCCCGCCGGTGGTGATCCGTTCCCCATAAAAACGTTCAAAAGTATCTAGATCAGTTTCCCAATCTTTCCAGCCGTGTTCCTTACACCATTCCCACAGCTCCTCATAAAAGCCTTTAAAATCAAATACATCTTTGTACTTTACGCGAAGGGGAGTAAATTCTGGAAAAATAGGGATGAATTTATTTTTATCTTTTCCAAATGGATTAGCTGCTTTTGCTGGCACGTATTTAACGAAGAAAATGAGATATATAAATGTTTAGCCTTGTAAAAACCTCAAAATTGTATCCTTCTTCTAAACCACAAGTAGAATATCCATGCCGTGCCGATAGCCATATCCACGACCGCCAGTTTTATCCTGTACAAAAGCATCCCGGCATCGCCCTGAAGCAGTCCGCCATCAGGGATTGCCGGAGTAAAACCGGTGAAGAACGAAAAATATCCTGTCATCGGCCAGAGCAAAGGAATGCCATAACCAGAGAATCCATCTAAGAAGAAATGCATAGAGATACCTAATCCTAAAAAGAGAGCAAATGGTTTCTTATCCGGATGCTTGAGGAAGCTGTAAAAAACATATACTGCCAAAGGCACAAGTATCATCAATAAGATGGAATGACTAAAGGTGCGGTGAAGGTCCGTCCCAAAAATCCAATCGATCAAAAAATCAGCGTCAGGTAAAATTCCTCCCAGGAGCAGAAAAAACCAGGCATGATGGCTGATTTTATTTTTAGAGAAATATTCATAGATCTTGCCGGCACACCATGCGCCGAATAAGTGTCCAAATGCAAAGCTCATGATATGCTTGGCTGAGGTCAAAATTTATAAATGTAGTGAATTCAGGGATTAAAATGCTCATAGGTATAGTGGGAAAACCAAATGTAGGAAAGAGTACTTTTTTCAAAGCCGCTACCTTAGCGGAGGTAGAGATAGCTAATTATCCTTTTGCGACCATCAAGCCTAACTCTGGTGTAGGATATGTCAAGGTAAAAGATGTCGCCCGGGAATTTGGAAAGATTTCCAATCCTCGTAACGGGTATGTGCTGAAAGAATTTCGTTTTGTGCCGGTGCAATTATTAGATGTCGCTGGCTTAGTTCCAGGAGCGCATCAAGGGCTGGGGATGGGCAACCAATTCTTAGACGACTTACGTCAAGCTGATGCCTTGATACATGTCATTGACGTTTCCGGTTCAACCAATGAAAAAGGAGAAGTGGTAGAAGCAGGAAGTTATGATCCAGTTGAAGATGTGCGTTTTCTGGAAGTGGAATTAGATTTCTGGTATCTGGGCATCATACAAAAAGGCTGGGATAAATTTGCGCGGACGGTCATGCAGGAAAAAGGAGATATCAATAAAGCCTTGGCGAAACAGCTTTCAGGATTAAAAGTGACGGAAGCGTTGATCGAAGAAGCGATGGAGAAACTGCAGTTGGATAAAGAGAAACCAAATCTGTGGGCAGAAGGGGATCTTAAAGGCCTGGCGGTCTATCTGAGAAAGAAAACCAAGCCCATGCTCATCGCCTGCAACAAAGTAGATGTTCCTGCTGCTGCTGAAAATTTGAGGCGGTTAAGGCAGGAATTTTCGGAATATCAATTTATCCCCTGTTCAGCGGAAGCGGAGATTGCATTGCGGGAAGCAGGCAGGACCAGCTTGATTGAATATGTGCCTGGTGAAAAGAATTTCAGGATTATACAAGAAGAAGCATTAAACGAGAAACAGAAAAAAGCATTGCAGTTCATTCAGCAGAAGATTTTAGAAGTGTATAATTCTACCGGGGTCCAGGACGCTTTGGATAGCGCGGTATTCAAGCTTTTACAGTACTTGGCGATCTTCCCCGGCGGAGTGAGCAAACTAGAAGACAAAGATGGGAATGTATTGCCGGATTGTTTTCTGATGCCTCCTAAAAGTACAGCATTGGATTTTGCTTACAAGCTGCATACAGATTTAGGAAAGAATTTCATCTGCGCGAAAGATGTACGGACAAAGAAAACTGTCGGGAAAGATTATGCGTTGAAGCAGTTAGATGTTTTGGAGATTGTTTCAGGGAAATGAAGAGGGGGTAATTTTATAAATATTTATGTCCTTTGCAGAGCAAACATGGAAAAACTTAATTTTTTGAAGAATTATTGGTCCTATGTTATAACTGGCCTTTATTTTATAGGAATATCTATTATTCAACTTATTGTTGATGAAAATCCTGAGCGCGCACAAATTGCTATGGGAGGCAATATTGCGGCTATGTTTGGGGTGTGGTTGGGTATTTATTTGGCAAAAAAAATCTACTCCTTTTTTAGACCTAAACATGAAGAAACAAACAAATAATTCTTATGTGCCACTTTAATCTACAATATAGATTAAGCTATAACAAAGTTTTTTAAGTATATGATATTTAATTCCCACATGAAGAAAATTATTTTATTGTTATTTTTGATTGTTGTTATTTTTATTAGTGGTTGTGATCAATTTTTATCTAATTCTAATACCATTTCATATTCCTCAATAAAAGATTTAAGCCAAAACCCTTCTACTTACAAAGACCAAATTATTAATGTTAAAGGGAAGTTGAATAGCCGCCTTGGTGGATACAGTTTGGAGGATTCAGACGGGTATTGGGTTTGGATAGAGGATAATTGTATTGAGAAGCAGAGAGAATATAAATATAATTCACAACTATATGTTGCTAAAGGAACATGGCTTTCTCCTGAAGAAGAAGCTTGGTTTAGTATAAATGATGAATTTAGATTAAGCTGCACTATTTCTTTGAGTTAATATTCTACTCACTTAAGTTTCTACTATATCTTCCCATACAGAAATTATTAAATACTTCCATCTAGAGTTTTTCTCCAGAGGTGGTATTATTGGGCTGGATGCAGAAAGCAGTATTGTTGTTGAAGAGCGCACAGAAGCGTGAGAAGGAAGAGCTTTCTTTTTCCCAACTACAAGAGTGGCTGCAACAGCGTTCCAAGGAAATAGTGCAGCAGCACAACCTTCTACCTGCAGTTCAAGTGCATGCAAAAATTCTGGAAGATAAGCGCTGGGCCTTAGAAGCACAGCTGGATTTCTGGCTGAAAAAGGTGCGGTTACATCCCAGTGCGAATGAAGTCATACCACTTTTTAGGGAAACAAGGCAGATTTTAGACAAGCTTCATTTTCCACAGCAGCCGGCATTGGGAGAAATTTTATCCGTGAATCAGGAATTGGAAAAAAGATTGCATGATCTCATCGAAAAGATCGAGGCAAGAGATTTTCTGCATGATTTCAGTTTCATCCAGGGAGAGAATGAGCATACTGACACTAATCCTTTGCTATCAGCGCTGTTAGACCTCGATGCAGTACGAAAAAAGCTTGATCACAAAATTACGGAAAGCAAGTATCATGCTATTGAAGTTATCGGTTCAAAGGCAGAGTATGTGCGTAAGATCTATGCGCATTTAGATCAATTAGGCCAAGAACTTGAAACAAAAAAGAACCGATTGGCGGCAGCTCGGCAAAAAAAGGAAGAAAAAGAAAAATCATTGCAGCAGCTGCGCGGGGATAAGAAGAACTTTGACCTAAATGATCTCACTGCACGGAAAAAGGAATTGGAACAGATATTAGATGAAAAAGAGATGGAAGTTCTTTCATTCTTTTCGAAAATCAAGCCTCTCTTGCAGCAATACCAAGAACTTGAACCTTCTAATGGCTTATTATTCTCTTATATCAAAGATCCGCTGTCTTCTTTTTTTCAGGATGAAGGCATGTTTGTGACCGATCTGCTGGAGAAGATTGCAGAATTGCTCAGGCAAGGAAAATTCTATCTGCATCAGGAAGCCATGCTGTCATCACTTTCGGCTTTGGAAGGAGTATATGATCAACGCTTACTTGCGGTTAAGGCCGATTATAAGACATTGAAGGCGGAATTGCAAGAAATAAATAACCAGATAAACCACAGCTTTTTTGTGATTAAAATTGATGATGCAGCATATCGGCTTGAACATTACCTTAAGCAGGCCGGAAGGATGGAGGAGGAGATTTCCGTTCTTAATGAGAAATTAGCTAAGCTGCAAGATTTGCTTAGGCGCGAACAGCAAGGAGTCCAGGTCCTCATAAAATCTACGCTAGATAGGGAGGTTTCAGTGGTCAGTTGAATATTTTGATATCTGGATCTTTCTATTTTAGTCTTTTCCGAAATCTCTTATAATTATTCTCCAACGATTCCAACGCCGGCAGCTCTTTTCCGGCTAAAAATTCCAGGGCCGCGCCTCCTCCTGTCGAGACATGAGTTAAATGATGATGGAGATGGTATTTGATCAATGCTTCTGCAGTTTCCCCCCCTCCGGCAATAGTGACTGCATGTTCCAACTTTCCTAAGAAGCGGCCTATCTCCTTAGTTGAGACAGCAAATTTTGTCCACTCGATATAGCCAAGAGGTCCGTTCCAGACTACTGTTTTGGCAGAAGAGAGATAGCGTATGAACAATGCAACTGTCTTTGGCCCCAGATCTAATCCTACTTGGTGCGGCTGGAGGTGGTTGTAGTCTACCAAACTCACTTTGGCTCTAGGCGAGAACGATTCTGCTACCGCAAAATCAACCGGCAATACTATCTTGTGGGAATATTTGCTCTTAAGGATCTTATTTGCAACTTCAATAAAAGCGGAATCGGTTTTAGAAACTCCTACCGGAATACTTTTTGCTTTAAGAAAAGTAAAAGCAAGGGCTCCTCCAATTAATACATAGTCATACTTTTCAAGCGCTAATCTCAAGAGAGCTATCTTGTCCAGTTTTGCTCCCCCCATAATCCATACTGACGGCCTCTCAGGATGTAATGCTTGGGATAAGGAGCGGATTTCGGTTTCCAGCAAAAGACCGGCAGCGGAAGGAAGAAACTCAGTAATAGCGCATACTGAAGCATGTTTCCTATGCGCAACTCCAAAAGCGTCATTGACATATAGGTCAGCTAAGGAAGCTAAGGAATGAGCGAAGAATGAATCGTTCTTTTCTTCTTCTGAATAGAATCTTAAATTTTCCAGCATGAAAATAGTCTGCGATTTTCCATTCTTGATAGTTTCAAGCACTTTTTTACCAAAGCAATCAGGTAATGGTATTACTTTTTTGTTAGGAAGCAGTCTTTGCAATTCTTTGGCTAACGGGGCGACGGAGAATTCCTTCGAGAATCCTTTTGGGCGGCCAAAGTGAGTAGCTATCACAATTTTACAATCATTTTGGAGCAGATATTTAATCGTGGGCAGGGATGCTTTGATCTTGGTGTTATCAGTGATCTTACCGTCTGAAAATGGAACATTATAATCTACACGAAGGAAAATTGTCTTATTTTTTACTGGAAGTTCTGTAAGTAAGAATCTTTTCATGCTCTTTGAAAGAAAATTGCCGTATATAAAATCTGCGCAACCAATAGCGTCACTATTTTAGAATGGTCATAAATTTTTATAAATCCATACGTTTTGTTCTAGAACTAAGTTCATAATCATAATCACAGAAAAAGAGGTAGGATGTCAACATGAAAAAAGGATTAAAAGGCTTATTGGGTTTGTTTATAGTTGCTTTAGTGGCTTTAGTTATAGCTTTGAATATAAATATGCCAACGGATGGGGTTACAAATCTATTATCTGGAAATGGTAATTTTCAAAATCTTAGTGGTGCTGTTCAGTTAAATTTAACTATGTATGGGAACGCATCTGGCACAACAGGTGGTGCGGGAAATCCAGCACAATTCTCATTCAACTGGACCAACGTGACCTTCATGTTTTCAAATACCTCGGATGCGTATATGTATAACGTGACTGTACTTAACTCGACTCAAAATGATACTTACTTTAATACTACCTTTAATACTGCTCTTCTTGCTGATGGCGTATATAACTTATCTATCAACTACACTAACGTCTCCAGTGACAGCGGTCAAAACATAAGTCAGTTAGGGTATTCAGGATATAACATTACTATTGATAACACTCCTCCTACTGTAACTCAGAATGTCAGCAATACTATTTATGGTCTTACAGCTGCGAATAATAGTAATATCACTGCCAGCACAGGTAATGTCAGCATTAACTTCACTATCTATGACTTTAAGCCTACATCAGTTCCTGTTCGGAATGGTGCTGAAGTAGCAATCCAATCAGGCTTATTTAACATCAGCGTGATTACTCTTACCCTTAGCAATGGTACTGGTAGAGATCTAGTATTCACCAACCTTGGTGGTAACGCTACTAGCCAGGGTAATATCACCAATATCTCGGGAGTATGGGTTGTAAATTACAACTTGTCCTCGCTCTTTGAAGGGACGCAGGGCGGAGTCTTGACTGTTAACGATACGCAAAACAATACCGTAGTAGTAATCTTCAACTTCACGGTTGACAGAACTGCTCCAACTATGACTTTTTCAACCTCTGGCGTTTCAGCTACCAGCGCTAAGGTTCTAGCAACAACTAACGAGTCAGTGTCTAACTGTACTTATGCTACAGTAGCTGGAGCACAAGGAAGTTTAGGTACCGCAGGAAACCTTTCTCAGAATACTGCCGGTACATTAACTGTGCACTCCAAGACTTTTTCAAGCCTTACTGCCAGCACAGGATACCAGATTACAGTTACCTGTACTGACTTTGCAGGATACGCAGTTACCGGTACTCATTCGTTCACCACCACTGCAGCAGCAGCAGCTGCCTCAAGCGGTGGCAGCGGATCTGGCGGTTCCAGCGGCGGAATTTCAACCGGAGCTCAAGGATCATTTGAGAAGAAAGTATGGACTTCCATCAACGCAGGTGAAACTGCTTCCGTTGCTTTGAAGAACGGAGTATTAGGTGTAACTGAAGTGTCTTTCAGTGTTCCAGCTACCGTTTACGGTGTTTGGGTGAGTGTATCCAAGAGGGATTCCTTACCAAGTTCATTGCCTGCCTTTAGCGGAAAAGTATACCGAAACATAGAGATAACTAAAGGTCCAGCTTTAGCGAAAGCAGGAGCATACACCGACGCTATGGTTAATTTCAAAGTAGAGAAAGCTTGGTTTGTAGCAAACGCTTTGACTAAAGAAGCAGTAGCTTTATACCACAATGAAAATGGCGAGTGGACTCAATTAACAACTACGGTCGGCGAAGATGATGGTACCTATGTACATTATTCAGCCAAGACGCCAAGTTTCAGCTACTTCGTCATCGGACAAAAATCCGGTGCAGTTGCAGCTGCTCCTGAAGCAGAAACAGTACCTACTGTTGAAGCTCCTGTTGTAGAAGCTCCTGTTGTAGAAGAGCCAGTTGCGGAACAGAAAAGCGCAGGCAAAGGATGGCTTGTAGGCTTGCTGGTAGCTGCAGTAGTAGTTGTAGCAGTAGTGCTCTACATGAGAAAGAAAAGGTAAAATCTTTCTTTTATTATTTTATTTTTTAATATTATTTTTATTATAATTCTTAATTTTTGAATGGTTCTAAACAAATCGTTAGTTTGTTTTTAGGAGCAATCTCTCCATCTCTTGTATGATACGTTCCTGAAAATCAGACACTGTCTCTCCTTCTTTTTTTGTAGTGGTAAGAGCGTTAAGCAAATTTTTAGTCAACGATAGTTCAGTTTCAATATCATAAAGTTTGTTCTGTTGAAGATGTTCTTTGATGATCTCTTCTTCCATGGTCTCAGGATCAGCTGCAGATGTTTTTATCTCTTCAAATTCTTCTGATCGCAGGCCGGCGGTGTTTTTCATGATGAAATACGCGCCTTTGCTGTAAAGTTCTGCAAAGATTTGATTGAAGTTGATATCAGACACTTTACCCCTAGCTAGGGTTCCACTAAGTCTTATGGTCAGGAGAGTATCTTGAATATTTACTTTTTCAAAATAATCTATGGTCTCAAAAGTGATGACTTCTGGCGCTTTCTGATCGCAGTTGATATTAAGAGCATGATGTTCCATGACTTTAAGCGGAATCCATTCAACTTTTTGAGAGTTATTGCTGTCTGGATCATTATCATTATTATTATTCTCTACAGTGATGAGGTAATATCCGCCATGACTGTATTTTTCCACTTCAGAAAAGTTATTGGGAAACAAGGCGCCAGGATAGGTTAAGATGCCGTATTCTTCCAGTTCTATTTTAGTCGGATGATGGATATGCCCGCCAGCGTAATAATTGAAATTTTTAGGAAGGAATGATGCTGGCTGTGACTCGACTTTTTCCATGTGTTTTGGCTTCATCTCAGAAAGAGTAGTATGGAACATGAAAATTTTGTAGCCGGATTCCTGCTCAAGATTCTCAAGATATAGGTTTTGATAATAAGTTTTATCGAGCTGTCCTTTGCGCCCGAGAATGCCGGTAAGCTTTGCGCCGGTCTTAGGGTCGGTATAAAATTGAAGATGTAGCTCTTTGCTTTCCGGATGAATTTTCCCGCGACAAACATTTTTGAGCAGTCCGGCATTTTCCAGCACGTCGATCATGGTTTTCCCTGACGGCGAAAAGTCGTGTGAGCCGGCGATGACATAAAGCGGTATGTTTTTGTCTTTTAATTCTTTAATTTTTTTGGTTACGATCTTAAGGGTGTCCAGAGATGGCAGCGAAGTATTGAAGATGTCTCCCGCGAAGAGAATAAAATCAACCTGATCCCGGATGCATCGATCTATGGCAGTGAGAAATGCTTGGGTAGACAGATCACGCATCTTTGGCTCTCTCCATGAACCAAGATGGAGGTCTGCTAAATGGGCGTATTTCATATCTAGCGATGGATAAGAAGAGTTTTTATGGATTGCGGTGTTGATTTAAACACGATTTTTTCCTAGGGTTATTTTACCACCCAACAGTTATAATTTCCCAAAGGTTTATAAACCAACTCCTCGGTTTTAGATAAAATGGAAGAATTCAAGAAATTAGGTTTGTCGGAGAATACACTGCAAGCTCTACAAAGAAAAGGGTATACTGCTCCTACAGAAATACAGCAAAAAGCTATCCCGTTATTAATGGAAGGAAAGCAGGACATTATCGCTCAATCGCAGACCGGTACTGGTAAGACTGCCAGTTTCGCCCTGCCGATCATCGAAAAGATCAGGGAAAATGCCGGGCATGTACAGGCTATAGTCCTCACTCCTACCCGTGAGCTGGCTTTGCAAGTAGCCAAGGAATTTGAATCATTGATGGGAAGAAAAAAATTACGGGTTTTGGCGGTGTATGGCGGCGCATCTGTTTCAGAACAACGAGATAGATTACGACAGGGAATTGATATAGTGGTGGGAACGCCTGGAAGAGTCATCGATCAGCTGCAGAGAAAAAGCTTGAATCTTTCTATGGTCTCTTTTGCGGTCTTAGATGAAGCGGATGAGATGTTAAATATGGGATTTCTGGAAGACATTGAAACTATCTTAAAAAATACTAATGCTAAAAAAAGGATGCTTTTATTCTCCGCGACCATGCCTAAACCCATCATCGGCATCGCCAGGAAATTCATGCACGATCCAGTAATTTTAGAGATTGAGAATCAGCAGCAGGATTTAGGATTGACAGAACAGATCTATTACGAGTTAAGGCCCGGCGATCGCTTTGAATGCCTGCGCAGGATTCTGGATATCACCAAAGGTTTCTATGGAATCGTCTTTTGCAAGACTCGGTCAGACGTCGATGAGCTTAGCCGTAAATTGATGAATGCCGGTTATAACGCTGCAGCCATCCATGGGGACATCTCTCAGGATCAGAGAGAGAAGATCCTACAATCTTTCCGGATCAAAAAAATTACTATTCTAGTGGCAACTGACGTAGCTGCACGTGGTATTGATGTAACTGATCTGACCCATGTCGTGAATTATTCCTTGCCGCAAAGTTCAGAATTATATGTGCACAGGATCGGAAGAACCGGCAGAGCAGGAAAAAAAGGGATCGCCATCACTTTTGTGGTCCCTTCAGAAAAAGGAAAATTCCGTTTTATGGAAAAGAGAGTCCAGGGTAGATTACAGCGCCGAGAAGTTCCTTCTATCGATGAAGTAAAAGTGATGAGGACAGAGCATCTAAAATCAGAGCTGAATACTATTTTAAAATCAGCTCCTTCGGAGAAATATACGGTTCTGGCCAAGGAAATCTTGATTGCTAATGCACCTGTTCCTACAGTGGCTGCTTTGCTTAAGCAGATCTTTCAGGCAGCCGAACGGGAAAGTTATGCTGAGATCCAGAAAGCAGGCCGTGAAGAAGGGAATGAACGCCGTTCTGGCCGACGTGATGAGCATCGACCTGACCGAAGTTGGCGCGGTAACAGGCGAGGACGGAGACGCTGATGGCACTGATTACCGTACGCGGACATGAATTTAATGAATTGATGATCAAGGATTCTTATGATCGAAGAGCTATACAATTCAAAAATAACATCATTGCCGTTTTGCAAAAGATAGGCCTTACTGAAAATGATATTGATATAGTGCTGCCGCGGATCGCCAGATTGCGGGGAACTGCCGCCGCCTCTTGGTATTTTGAAGGCAGAAACATGTATTTCAGCTATAAAAACAGAGCTACTTTTGTGCAAAACTTGTATATTGTATCTAAAGTGATCGAAGCGGAAGTTGCTTTATTATTAGCTGGAGAAAAGATGGCTGAGGACTTTGTGCGTGATTTTACTGAAGACAGAGATGTCGAAAAGCAGCGGAAAGAAGCCAGGAAGATTTTAGGCGTGGAAGAAAATTGCATTGATATTGAGATCATTAATAAGAGCTATAAACAATTGGCTAAGCAGCAGCATCCTGATTTAGGCGGGGATTTGGAGAAGTTCAAGGAGATAAATAACGCCCATAAGATGCTGAAGAGAGAATTGTGTTAGAGACGTTGGTTATTCTAAATAACTTATTCTAAAAATTTGCTACTAAATTTTAGAGCGAAAGATTTAAATAAAACAGTAAACTTGAGATGTTTACGATGGATGTTATAAAAAAAAGAGGGTGAAAAATATGAAAATAGGTAGGATTGAAAGAGGAGGTTTTTATGAAACAAGTAGAATACACAACTCTGCTTACTGCAGTGGATTTGATAGATGTGAAATTAATGTGGGAGAAGAAAGGAGAAATAACAAAGTTTTCTCTGAACTATCGGGCAATGATAAACGGTAAGTGGGTAGAAATTTATCGTGTGGATAATTATCATGGTTTCTTGCACGAACAGCGATATTGGAGGAGTCCGGAGCCAATACCTTTGGAGGAGCATTTAACCTTGAAGCTCGTAATTAAAAAATATGTAGATGAAATAGTACTTAATCATAAACAGTATCGTTATTACTATGAAGAAAATGTAAGGAAAAAAAATGAAGAAAATGAAAAGAAAAGAAGAACTAAACAGAAAAGAATTGAAAAGAAAAGCGGAAACCATTAACTCTTTAATAGAAGGAATAGTAAATGAAGAGATAGAATTGCCAAATGAAGCTTTAATCTCTCTTGATTTTGAGGCTACCCTTAATATATTTACTAAGAAAAGATTAGAATTAATTGATTGTATAAATATTTGCCAACCTAAATCTGTTCAACAATTAGCTGATATAACAAAAAGAATGAAACAAGCAGTTGATAGAGATTTGAAAATATTGGAGAGATTTGAGATTATTGAACTGAAGAAAGAAGGAAGGAATGTTGTTCCAATAGTAAAAAGAGAAATTATACTTTTTAATCTAAAAAGACAACCAGAAAGATCTTCGGAAATAGTTGTGGCTCAAGTTTATGTTGAGAATAGAGATGTGAATAAAAAAATATTAGAGGTGATCCAGTGACTATTTATAGAAAAGTAAAAAGAGTAATTGATGGAGATACATTTGAAGTCTTTAGAAAGGTTGGCAATACTAGATTTGTAAGGTTAGCTGGAGTCAATGCACCAGAGCTATATCAAAGAGGTGGAAGAGAAGCAGCTACGAGTTTAAAAAGACTTATACAAGGTAAAACAATTACCCTGGTTCCTAAAGGAAGAAGTTATAGTAGAATTGTTGCCGATGTAAGATATAAAAGACGGAAACTTTAGATAAGTTCCATTTTTATTTAAATCTTCTTTTTCTCAGCCAAAACTTCTTCAATTTTATTTAAACATTCAGCAACATCTTTATTGATATCACTTTCCCAAAAAGAAAGAAGAGTCCATGAATTATTATCTACTTTTTTGATGTATGCTTCTTTAGATTTATCTCTATTTATTCCTTTGATTTGATGAGGATGTAAATCTTTTCCGTTATATTTTTCTGGGTTTGCATGCCAAAAGTCTCCATTCACTTCAATGATAACTTTCTGTTGAGGAAAACAAAAGTCGCACATAAACTTGCCCATAAATTGGTATTGGTGAATGAAATCTTTTCCTTCTTCGTATCCTCTCTTTACCAATTCTTCTTTTATCTGTCTTTCTGGTTTTGTGTCTGTTTGTTTTGGGAATGCACCTGACTCGTATTTTTTTAGAATCTGTTCTCTATTACGATCAATTACTTTTTTTCTATAATCTGGATCAGACATTTTTTTCTTATGCGATTCACTCATTTTTTGCATTGATTCTTCGGAAGGGTGCTTTCCTTTCATAGGAGAAATTTTGCCTTTCATTCCACGAGGATGTTCTTTATTGGTCCAGATGTGTTTCCCTTTATTCCAAGGCACTAAACCTTTCTTAAATTCAGTTTTTGGTGATAATCTTTTTCCCTGCATAAACCTAGAATGTTCTGGATTTTCACTAAGTATTTTTCCTTTATTCCAAGGAGTGCGCCCACTCATTTTTTTCTTTGTTTCTTCAGAAAGTATTTTTCCTTTCAATGCTTCGCTTAATTTCTTTCTTGCTTCTGGGTTAGAAAAATAGCTCTTAATTGCCTTACTCTGCTTCTCCCTTAATTCTGGGTTAGACCAAGATTCTTTGAACTTTTCACTCATTTTTTTTCTATATTCAGGATCAGAAGTTATTTCTTTTATAGAAACTCTCTGTTTTTCTATTGTTTCTTCAGAAGGAGATATTCCTTTATTCCAGGCTGGTTTCCCTTTCCTTGCTTCACTCATTCTTTTCAATTGCTCTGAGGTGTAGACTCCTTTTCTTCCCTTATGCCAAGGAATATGTCCTTTCCTGAATGTAGTATCAGCCACTTCTAAAACACTAATACGGAAGCTTAAAAATTTTTCTTTTAGTAAATTAGCTGACGTACTTTACGGCTTACTTCTCAGTAACCTTTATAAAACTCATCTCTTTTAAAGATAAACATATTGGAAGGCGGAAACAGAGAGTAAAGAAATTCCAACAAATATTCACACTCATTCTGTTTCAAATTGTGTAACAAACTGTTAGCGATTTTTGCCGAGAGAAGCAATGCTTTTCTTGCACCACAAGATCCGAAGCATCAGTGCTTACTGGTTTTTGCGGCTTCCAGGAGAAAAAACAATGAAATTTGAAGAATTAAACATACGGCCAGAAATAGTGAAAGCTCTTACTGAGCTGGGCCTCACTGATGCGACCCTAATTCAGGAGAAAGCTATCCCTATCATCAAAGAAGGGATCGACTTGATAGGTACTTCTAAAACCGGTTCAGGTAAGACTGCCGCTTTTGGCATCCCTCTTTTGGAGAAAATAATCCCGGGAAAAGGATTGCAGGCAGTGGTATTGGCACCTACCAGGGAATTGGCAGTGCAGATCTCGCAGGAATTAGCAAAATTTGGGAAGTATCTACACTATAATATTGCGACTATCTACGGCGGTGTTTCGTTAGAGCCGCAAGTGTACGAATTGACCCGTGCAGAAATCATGGTGGGTACGCCAGGAAGGACTCTCGATCACCTCAATAGACGGACTCTCGATGTGACCAAAGTACATACTTTTGTTCTGGATGAAGCTGATAAGATGGTGGACATGGGTTTCATAGAGGACGTAGAAATTATCCTTAAAGCTGCTCCGCGTGAACGGCAGATTCTGCTTTTTGGAGCTACTCTATCTACCGAGATAGAGAATCTAAAGAGGAGATACATGCACGATCCGCAGATGGCAGAAGCAGAAACGTATGTTCAGGAAGATTTACTGAAGCAATTTTACTATAATGTGAATTATCACGAGAAATTTTCCTTGCTGGTCCATCTGTTGAAAACCGAACATCGCGGCCGAGCAATCATTTTCTGTTCAGCAAGATCAACAGTAGAGATGGTGGCAAAAAATCTGCACAAGCAAGGCATCGATGCAGAAGCGATCCACGGAAAATTGAGCCAGAGCAAAAGACTAAGTATCATCGGCGATTTTAACAAGGGAAAGATTGATCTGATCGTCGCTTCGTCTGTAGCTGCGCGCGGCCTGCATATAGATGATGTTACTCACGTCTTCAATTACGATCTTTCACAGGATCCTCAGGAGTATGTGCATAAAGTTGGAAGGACTGCCCGTGCAGGGAAGGAAGGAAAAGCAGTAACTTTGCTTTCTGATAGAGATTACCAGGCCTTTTCACAGATCCTGCAAAGATACAGGCTTAAAGTTGAAGAGATGCCTTTACCTGAATTTGTCAGAGTTCCATTTGATGCAAGCAGACCGCAGTCTAGCGGTGGATTCAATCGGCGTTTCGGACATAATTCCCGGGACAGTCATCATAGTGGGGGCGAGAGAGGTTCTTCCCGCGGAGGATACGGCGGCGGAGATTCTCGCAGAGATTCGTATGGCGGATCACGTGGAAGTTCATATGGTTCCGGCGAAGGACGTTCTTCTTATGGCTCTTCACAAAGCAGAGGCCCTCGTTCCAGGGAAATGACCAGGAGAAGGGATTAAATCAATAAGAAATAATTTTTTTATTTTTTACATATTCAATTTTCTTTATTCAACCGTAACACTTTTAGCAAGGTTTCTCGGTTTATCCACATCACATTCTTTCATGTCCGCAATATAATAAGCAAACAGCTGCAGCGGAATAGTGCACAATAACGGATATAATATCTCTTCTACTTTTGGAATATAAATAACATCGTTGCTTACTTTTTTGATCTCTTCGTCGCCTTCCGTGGCGATAGTGATTATTTTCCCTTCCCGTGCTTTGATCTCCTCAATATTGGAGAAGGTTTTTGCATATACAGAATCATGAGGGCATATCGCAAGAGTAGGCATGTCTTCGGAGACTAAGGCGATAGGGCCGTGTTTCAATTCCCCGGCCGGATATGCTTCTGCATGGATGTAGGAAACCTCTTTCAGCTTCAATGCACCTTCCAGCGCTAAGGGGTAATTTCTGTTTCGGCCGATGTAGAGGAAGTTTTGGTAAAGATAATATTTCTGCGCCAGATGTTTTATTTCTTGGTGCTTGGAAAGTACTTCTTTTATTTTTGATTCTATCTCTTGGCTATTATATTTACCATCAAACTCTTTTCCGGCGAGATGGAAGGCTAGTTTATACATTATTATCAATTGAGAAATAAACGCTTTGGTGGAAGCGACTCCTATCTCCGGGCCGGCACGGGTGTAGATGCGTTCATCCACTTCGCGAGCTATGGTGCTGTCAACGACGTTTATTATCCCTAATGTTTTTGCGCCTTTCTCTTTTGCTAAACGTACTGCAGCAAGCGTATCCGCAGTTTCTCCGCTTTGGGAGATGACAATGATCAGATCTTCTTTGTTAAGAAGAGGTTCTTTATAGCGGAATTCAGAAGCGATTTCGTAGATGACAGGAATTTTCGCGATCTCTTCGATAAGATATTTTCCGACTAAACTGGCATAGCTGGCGGTGCCGCAGGCTACCACGATGATGCGGGAGAAATTTTTATTGACGTTGATCGGAACTTTAAGCGTCTCTCTGATCACTTCTGGCTGTTCGAAGATCTCTTTGAGCATGAAATGTTTATAGCCCTGTTTCTGCGCTTTTTCTAAAGTCCAATTGACTTCGCGCACATCTAAAGCTTCTTCTTCACCTTGGAAATTATATACTTCAACATTTTCCTTGGTTATCCTGGCTATTTGGAAATCATTGAGGTAAATAACATCACGGGTATGTTCGATAATCGCTGAAACATCAGAAGCGAAAAAATTTTCTTTCCTACCCATGCCGATAACTAAAGGGCTGCCGTTTCTAGCGCCAAATATTTCTTGACTATCGTTTTTTATTACACAGAAAGCATATGCTCCCTGCAGTCTCTTGATAGTTTTCAGGATAGCTTCTCTGAAATCCGCAGTCTCCTGATAATTTTTTGCCACTAAGTGGACGATAACTTCGGAATCAGTATCGGAAGAGAAAGTAATCCCTTCCTGGCGCAATTCTTCTTTTAGTTCTAAATAATTTTCAATGATGCCGTTGTGCACGACTGCAAATTGATTAGCTTGGTCGGTGAAAGGATGGGCATTTCTGTCGGAAGGCACCCCGTGAGTGCTCCAGCGCGTATGCGCTATACCTATATTTCCGGCAAGTTTAGTTGCTGATTTTAAATTTTCAACTCTGCCTTTTTTTTTGTTTATTTGCAGGATATTATCCGAAATAACTGCGATTCCGGCAGAATCATATCCCCGGTATTCTAACTTTTCCAATCCAGAAATAAGTATATCATTAGCCTCTTTTTCACCTATATAACCTATAATTCCGCACATCTTGAGCAAATTTGATTAATTTTTGATTTAAGAAGCTTGTGAATTCTGAGTAGGGAAGAAAGATTTTTAAAAGAATCTGCTATAGTCTAAAGCAGGAAGATTATGAAGAAGCGAAAGAATATGTGGATGATTTGCTTCAGCGAACTGAAAAAGCGGCGCAATAGTGAAAAAAGAAACTAAAACTACGGATGAAATCTGCAATTAAAATATTAGGCGCTACTGTCGCAGTTCTTTCTTTGGGTTATGGTGTTTCTAGAATCCCTGATGTAAGATCAAGGTATGATTTAGAGTATCGAATAAAACATCAGGAGGATAGTAAATACGATCCGCTAAGAAAACAATTGAATCAAGCAGCTAACATAGATTGTTATGATGATGTGAAAATGAAAGAATTTCTTATGCTTTACAAAGAAGCTATGGGGGAAGATTTTCCCAATACTCATTTAATGAACTATACTGTTTTCTTTGAGATCGACCCTGCTGCAAAATCAATAACCATCGATACTGAGTTGTTTTTTGACGATAACGATCCTCACTATCAAATCACTTTGCCGCCTAAACTTGCAGAACAACTGATATCTCAAAAAAAGAGCTCTTGTTCAGCACCTGTAGAATAAACAACTTTTCTTCAAGATAAAGCAGTGGCCATTTATCGGATCCAGCCTTTGATAACAAAATCTTTATAAACAAACCACTGTTTCAACAGTTATACCAATGAGTTGGTAACCAATCAACGAGGTAACAAGCATTTCTTGTTATTACGTTGTATACATTAAACTAAAAATATAAACTAAAAAAATAGTTGAGGTCTTGAAAATATGACTAATGAAGCAAAAGTATTGGAAATTGTGGAGATTGCCAGAACATCAGGCAAGATCAGAAAGGGAGCTAACGAAGCTACCAAAGCCTTGGAAAAAGGACAGGCTAAGTTGGTAGTATACGCAGAAGACGTGACCCCTAAAGAAATAATTATGCATCTGCCACTCCTGGCAAAGGAAAAAAATGTTCCCTGCTTCGGAGTTTCTAAGAAAGATGATCTTGGCGCAGCAGCCGGATTAGCAGTTTCAACCGCTGCAGTCGCAGTGGTCAAGGAAGGAGAAGCTAAATCTGCCATCGAATCTTTAGCTAAATCAGAATAGGTGAATAACCATGGCTAAAGAAGGCATTAAAGAAGGCGGCAAAGAACGGTTTGTCAAGAAAACTGAAGGCGAAGAAAGAATAGAAGGCGAAATACGCTTTACAGAAGGCTACCCGGCAGAAGTAAAGGAGATTGTTGCTCGAGGCGGCACGAGGGGAGAATTAACCCAAGTCATGTGCCAGATTTTAGAAGGACCTGATAAGAATAAAGCGATCCGACGCAATGTCAAAGGACCGATACGGGCTGGAGATATCCTGATACTATTAGAAACAGAAATTGAAGCGCAGCGCATGGGCGGCGGACCTCGCCGCAGTAGTTCTGAAGGAAGCGGCAGCGGACGTAGGTGAAAATAATGGCTAAATGTTCATTTTGCGGAGAAGAACTCGAAAAAGGGACTGGCAAGATGCTGGTTTACATCAGCGGAAAGATTGATTACTTCTGCTCTACCAAGTGCGAGAAGAACATGCTGAAGTTGAAAAGGAAACCGGTCAAAGCACGCTGGACTGCTACTGCACAAGCAGAGCGGAAGAAGGGGAGAGGAGCTTAGGCCTCGGTACCCTTTATTATTTTTAATTAAATCATAGGCAAAAAAATGATCGAAAAAACTCTCGTCTTACTGAAACCGGATGCGGTTAAGCGCGGATTGATGGGTAGAATTATTTCTCGTTTTGAAGATGCTGGGCTGAAAGTTGTCAGCGCAAAGATGGTCTTGATCGATGAAGAATTCGGGAAAAGACATTATTCTGACATTGCTCAACGCCGAGGAGAAAAAGTATTGCAGGTTTTATTAAAATTCATGACCACTGGACCGGTAATGGCTTTATGCTTAGAAGGAGTAAATGCGGTAGAAGTGGTTCGTAAGCTAGTGGGCGGAACTGAACCTAAAAGTGCCTTGCCGGGTACGATTCGCGGCGATTTTGCGCACATGAGTTATGCTGATGCTGATGGACAAAACAAAGCGATCGAAAATTTGATCCATGCTTCCGGAAATGCGGAAGAAGCAAAGCAAGAAATAGCTTTATGGTTCAAGCCAGGAGAATTACATTCGTATCAGACGGCACATGAAGCGCATGTGTTTTAAAATAAAAGTAAAAATAAAAAAAATAAAAAAACAAGGATTAAAAAATAAATTCACAGAGAGGTTAATCACACTATGGCAGGAGAAAAATTCGCTGAAAAAGTAATGAAGGCCGCGCAGGCCCCTAAATTCATCCGGAACATCGCTACCAGTGCGCACATTCACCACGGCAAAACTGCGATGACCGATAATCTTATGGCTGCAGCAGGGATGATGTCAGCTAAATTTGCTGGTCAACTTGAAGGAGGTATGGCCACCTGGCAGCATGCCGATGAGCAGGAACGATTGATGACGGTAGATGCAGCCAACGTTTCTATGATCCATGAATATAACGGGCATGAATATCTGATCAACCTTATTGATACTCCCGGTCACGTAGATTTTGGCGGTAACGTTACTCGAGCCATGAGAGCTATCGATGGGACAGTTGTCCTGATATGCGCAGTAGAAGGGATCATGCCGCAGACGGAAACTGTGGTTCGTCAAGCTCTGCGGGAAAGAGTAAAACCGGTCTTATTCATCAATAAAGTTGATCGCTTAGTGAAAGAATTAAAGTTAGGCCCAGATAAGATTGCGGAAAGGATCCTGGCCTTAGTAGTTGAATTTAATAATTTGGTCGGGCGGATCGCAGAAGCGCAATACAAGGAAAAATGGAAAGTTAATGTTCAGGATGGCGGCGTAGCTTTTGGAAGCGCGCGAGAAAACTGGGCCTTGTCATTTCCTTATATGCATAAGAAAAATGTGAAGTTTTCTGATATTCTTAGGATCTATGAGATGGAAGAAGCGGAACGTAAAGAATGGGTCTGGAATAATGCTCCTTTGCACGAAGTAATTTTAGACATGGTAATCAAACATCTTCCTGATCCAGTCGATGCTCAGATCTACAGAATTCCTAAGATTTGGCATGGTGATCCGGAGTCGCAATTCGGGAAGGATTTAGTCGCTTGTAATCCTGACGGAAAGGTAGCGTTTGTCATCACCCGTATCGTCATCGATCCTCGCTCTGGAAAAGATATCTCTGCAGGAAGATTGTTCAGCGGTACTTTACGCAGCGGTATGGAAGTGTACTTAAACAATGCCAAGCAGAAACAGCGTATCCAGAACGTCTATATCTATAATGGTATCAAGCCAGAGATCATGGAATCGCTTCCGGCTGGAAACGTACTAGCGATCTCCGGAGTATTAGGATTTGCAGGAGAAACCATCACTTTGGAACCAGAACAGACTTTCGAAGAATTGAAGCACATCTTTGAACCAGTAATTACCAAGGCGATCGAACCAAAAAAATCAGCTGACTTGCCGAAATTGATTGAAGTTTTACGGAAAGTAAGTAGGGAAGATCCTTCGGTCAAGATCGAGATCAACGAAGAGACCGGTCAGAACTTGATGCACGGGATGGGAGAGTTGCACTTGGAAATCATCGAGAATAGGATTGTCACGGAGAAAGGAGTGGAAATAAAAACTTCCCCGCCTATCGTCGTATACAGGGAGACTATAAGTAAACCTAGTCCGGAAGTAGAGGGTAAATCACCTAACAAGCACAACAAATTGTACTTCAAAGTTGAACCACTTGAACCACAGATTGCGCAGGGAATAAAAGAAAGCAAAGTTCCACAGGGACGTTTCAGGAAGAAGGATGAAGAATTAATTACATTCCTTCGTGATGAATGCGGCTGGGATGCCAAGACCGCAGGGATGGTCAAAGCTATCTACGGTGGAAATATGTTCATGGATCAGACCAGAGGTATTGTCTACATCCACGAGATCTTAGAGTTAGTCTTGGATATGTTTGATGATGTCATGAAACAAGGTCCATTAGCTAGGGAACCATGTACAAATGTTAAGGTCATCCTTACAGACTGTACTTTGCACGAGGACGCTATCCATAGGGGTCCTGCTCAGATGTATCCTGCTGTCCGTGAAGGTATCCGAAGTGCGATGATGCAGGCAGGTCCAGTCTTTTTTGAACCATTGCAGATAATGCGTATCGAAGCGCCTACTGAATATACTGGAGAGATCTCTAAATTGGTATCTTCAAAACGGGGACAATTGTTAGAGATGAATCAAGAAGAAGACCAAGTTGTTGTCATCGCCAAATTGCCGGTAGGAGAACTTATCGGCTGGAGCAGCGACTTGCGTTCTGGAACAGAAGGCCGAGGAAATTCATCTTTGGTAGACCAGATGTTTGAAAGACTGCCGATGGAACTGCAGGAGAAAGTACGGAACCAGATCGTCCAGAGAAAAGGATTGAGTTCAGGAGAGCTGGGAGCGTAGAGTTTTATTTTTTTATTAATTTTTTCTTTTTTACAATTGTTTTGAGAAGGCATACTGAAACAAAAAACTTAATTAAAAAGCTAAATCAATCGTCTTGTCTTTCTCTACTTTCCACAGAGCCATCCATCGTAATCATCTAAGGAGGGAAGGCGAACAACCCTGCCGTCGGTGTTGACGGGGCGTTTAAGATCAATGCTTCCCAGTGATCCTGATTGAGCATATATGGGTTTTTCTCGATAGAATTTTTTTTCTCCTTCTAGATAATCGGCAAGTAATTGTACACTAAACACTCTTGGGGTATTTTCGTCAGCTTTTTTACCACGATTTTCCAGCAGAGTAGCAAGTTGTGTTTCTAGTTCTGGTAAAAGCCCCTTTTGAGCAACAAGACTTAGGATAGCATATGCTTTATCTTCATGATTAAAATGTCTACTTAAACCACGTAATTGTTCTTCTAACCCAGTTTGATTTTCTTCAGTCATTTTTTATCTTTTTTTTTTAAGGTGTTTTGTTCACCGTCTTTTATAATTGTCTAATGATTGTCTAAAAATACCCGTTTTATTTAAATCTTCCATAGTTGGTTTTCATGTTTTCGTACTTCGCTGACCTTTGTTTATTTTTTCTTGGTAAAAATTGAGATTTCGTCAGGGATAAAATCGGACTTTTCTCCTATTCCATCATTATTAGGTTCTGAAGGGAAATATGTTCCGGTCATTTCCACGGTGTAATATTTTTTACCATCTTTTTCGACGTAATGGCCTTTTCGGGGCAGATTAACACCTAAAAATGCATGGTCTGAAGTAACAACAAAACAAGATTCTATATCGGTAATTTCCAGCATGGTTGCTCCTAATACAGATAAATCAACACAATTACCGCCCAATTCACAAAGGGTTTCAACAGGGTATTTGACATACTGGTCTCGATTTTGATAAGGTATCCTGTGTACAAAATCAACCACTAAATCTGCAACATCTTTTTGCTGCTTACGCCATTGCGAACCGATAGATTCTTGAACAAGGTAAGTAGTCATATTGTATAGGGAAACTTCTTTGGGCGTAACATACCGCCAAAAATGTTCTCCTCTATAATCTAACTTTCGCGTTTTTGCTTTGTACGCAAGATAAGTTTTACTCGGAATTTTAAACATCCAATCAGTGTCCCTTAAATCTGGAATATGAATGTTAAACTCTGAAGGGTACTTAAGGCCGCTTTTCCCTTTTCTGGCGACGACAGTGTTGGTCAGCTGGACTATCTTTGGTTCCGGAGATAACCAAGCAGCTAATTTTTTGAAAAGGTCCATATTTTCTCTCATAGTGATATATTTAAAAAATTAATGTATAAAACTGGAAGAAAAACCACTAAATTAGGCCGTGGAGAATGTTATTCCTATTTACTACCGAAATCTATCAAAAACCTGATTTTTGAGAGATCTCGGAAATTTATACTAAATTTCCGAAATCTTTATAAATAACCCTGAAAACGAAGTTATACGTTTATAATTATCGAGATACTCGAGAAAAACGGAGGAATATATCACAATGGCAAGAACAAAAGAACATATCAACCTGGTATTCATCGGTCACGTAGACCACGGTAAATCTACCACTGTCGGACGTTTGCTGTACGATTCTGGCAACGTTGACGAACAAACTATGCGTAAGCTTAAGGAAAAAGCTGAGCAGTTAGGTAAAGGCGGATTTGAGTTTGCCTTCATCATGGACACTCTGAAAGAAGAACAAGAGCGAGGAGTTACCATCGACTTGTCTCACAAGAAATTTGAAACCCATAAGTATTCTTTCACCATAATTGACGCTCCAGGGCACAGGGACTTTATTAAGAACATGATTACCGGAGCTTCTCAAGCCGACTGCGCAGTTTTGGTTGTTGCCGC
>CAYIZT010000011.1:0-25093 GCA_964368095.1 uncultured Methanosarcinales archaeon | reverse complement strand
CAAATGGCTATAAAAAGCATTAAATTTAAAAAGAAAATACCTCTAAACTGAAGTATGGGCCTGTGGTGTAACGGATAGCACAATCGGCTTCGGACCGGTTAATTTGGACAACGCAAGGTGTTCAGAATCGATATCGGGGTTCGAATCCCTGCAGGCTCATATTTACAATATTTAAAAAAAAAGGTGAAATTATGACGAACAAAGAGATTCTTATTACCCAATCTGTCGCTATTCTCTGTGATGGAAACAATATCGAACGAAGCATCCATGAGCAAAGCAAATCGACCAATACCATGGTCAATTTCGACACACTCATCCCAAAACTTCTAAATGGAAGAGGCTTGAATAGGCTTATCTATTTTCGAGAAGGGCAAAATATCTCTTCCAAGCTGGCAGAACGGTTGCATGAGATGTATTATGGTTCGGTTGTCCCCTGCCACAAATCTGCAGATATCCCTTTGTCAATCAAAGCGACCCAGCTTTCATCAAAGGTGGATACCATTATCATAATGTCCGGAGACTCTGATTATCTCGATCTGGTAACACACCTGAAATCAGAGGGGGTTCGTATAGAAATTGCCGCAGTCCAGGAAACTACTGCCAAGGCCTTAATTGAAGAAGCAGATCACTTCCATCCCATCACCAAAGAAGATTGGTTCTCCTATACTCCGCCGAAAGCTGGACCGAGAAGAGGAAGACATTTTGAGTGATTTTCTTAATTTTAACTTAATCACTTAAATTTGATTACTTAAAGAAAATCCTGAAAAGCAGCTATCCCCAGCCTTGAAGGGCGGGGATTTACGCAAGAAAAATGACAAAGATCATTTTTCTGCGCAGAAATGTGATGTTCCTCGCATTTCTTGCGCTGCTTTTCCAATACGGATTTTCTAAAATCAAAAATAGCGAAATCCCAGCAAGTATTCACTTGCATTCGCACAGAAAGACAACTATCTTTCTGGCGTCCCAGCAAAGTCGTTGCTTTGCTCAGGACATCCCTTAACATAAATATTGGGGATTTCTGCTTTTTTGATTTAAGCTCAGAAAACCAGGTTTAGCACTAATTGTTAAAAATGTTATACCCATTTTAACAAGATGAACTAAGACCAAGAATCCCTCATTGAAAGAAAATCTATATAAACAAATAAAATATTCTCTAATATAGAGGTGAAAGTATGGATTATAAAACATTAGGATGGATACAGATTGTTGGCGGAGCATTAGCGTTATTATCATCGGGCCGAGTGGGGTACACTGGCATGATGGGGATGATGGGCTACTACGGCGGCTATAACATGATGTCATACGGAGGAGGATTAGGCGTGACTGTTTTAGCTATTTTGTTTATCGCCACGGGAATCCACTACGTAACTAAAACAGATTCAAACAAAAAGAGGTAAAGAAGGACCTGTCCTTCTAACCTCATTTTAAATCTCAAAAAGAGGTAAATCATGAAACAAAATCTGGGAAAATTAGATAGAATATTTCGTTTTGCACTAGCCTTCTGGTGGCTTGGCCCCTGGATGCCGCAATACAACTTGATGTGGCTGAACTTAGCTACTTTTGTTGTCGGCGGGATTGCCTTAGTGGAAAGTTTCTTGGGCGTGTGTTTACTACATCGGCTGTTAGGGATAAACAATAAGAATCAATAAAGGATTACTTGATCCAAAAATGAAAAAGAGGAGAATCATATGAAAAATGAAACATTACATTATGCGCACCCGACAGGATTTGCATTAGCTTTGACCTCCGGCGTTGTCTACAGCTTTTGCGCTTTAGCCATACGATTATGGCCGGAACAAACCGTGCGATTTTTTAATGATTGGTTCCATGGAGTCGATCTTAGTACAATCTTTACTGCTAAATTTCTAACTTTTGGAGTATTTTTACGCGGACTGGTGGAAATCATTATCTTCGCCTATCTAGCAGGATTGCTTTACGCATTCATATACAACAAATGTGTCGCCCATTGTAAGAAAAGAAGTTGGATTTAATTTAAAGAAAATCCTGAAAAGCAGCTATCCCCAGCCCTGAATGATGGGGATTTCTGCTTTTTTGATTTAACAAAAATAGATTACACCTTGGCGATTTCATAACCTTCTTTTGTATCTCCCACAACATAGCCTAATTCTTTGATTTTCTCGCGCAATTCGTCTGCTTTCTTCCAGTCTTTGTTGTTTCTAGCTTGCAAACGCTGTTCTGCTAATTTCTTCACTTGGACCGGAACTTTAGTTTTTTCTTTCTTCAATCCTTTCAGGTTTAGGCCAAGGACTTTGTCAAAATTCAACAGCAAAGAACGTTTGTCTTTATCAGCTAAATTCTCATCCTTCAGCACATCCCAGAGTGCCGCTAATGTTTTTGGCGTATTTAGATCATCATTTATATTATCAGTAAATGTCTCAAGATATTTTTTTTGTTTTGCTGGAGAGAGCGTTCCGGTCTTTTTTAATTCCAAAAATCTATCATTCAATCTTTTTCTTCCTGCTTTCGCTCCTTCCAAAGCTTCATAGCTGAACATCAACGGCTTGCGGTAATGCGTTCCCAGGCAGAAATAGCGGTAATCCAGAGGTTCAAATCCTTTTTCAATCAGCGCGGAGAGAGTGATGAAATTATCTCCCGATTTGGCCATTTTCTCTCCCTGCAATACTAAGAATTCATTATGCAGCCAGTACCTTACCCAGGGTTTCTTGCCGTTCGCAGCCTCAGATTGAGCGATTTCATTAGTATGATGCACCGGAATATGATCTATCCCGCCGCAGTGGATATCAAATTGCTTTCCTAAGTATTTGGTAGCCATAGCTGAACATTCGATATGCCAGCCCGGATATCCTTTTCCAAAAGGTGAATCCCATTTCATCTCCTGTTCCTGGAATTTAGATCTAGTGAACCACAATACAAAGTCGTGAGGATTTCTTTTGTTTACATCTTTCTCCACTCGTGCCTGTGCGTCTAAATCAAGGTTCAACTGCGCTAATTTGCCGTAATCATCGATTTTAGAAGTATCAAAATAGACATTGCCTCCTTTGAAATAAGTGTAGCCTTTCTTTTCCAAGACTTTGATCATCCCTATCTGTTCTTCGATATGGCCAGTGGCTTTGCAGAGTTTAGTAGGGGGAAGAAGATTCATCTTCTTGACATCGTCCAAGAAAGCTTTGGTGTAAAAATCAGCAACCTGCCAGACCGTTTTATTTTCCCTTCTGGCCCCTTTGAGCATCTTGTCTTCGCCCTCATCTGCATCAGAAGTAAGATGCCCTACATCGGTAATGTTCATGACGTGCTTGACCTTGAAGCCGTTGAATTGAAGAGTTCGCTTGAGGATATCTTCGAATAAGAAGGATCTTAGATTACCTATGTGCATGTAATTGTAGACCGTCGGTCCGCAGGCATACATGCTTACTGTTTTATCTTTAAGCGGAACAAATTTATCCCTGGTTCTGCTGAGAGTGTTGTAAAGAGTTAAGGGCATAATCGAGGTTAAGAAGAAAGGGTTTATAAAAGTTTATTTGTGAGGAGGATTATTCTCGTAAAATATATAAAGAAACAAGCGTTTAAGTACCAATATGAACAGCGACATAAAACATATGCATGAAGATTTAGAATTATTGAAACAAGATATCGCAGTAATAAAACATGTCCTTCTTCAGGAACATAGACTTACATCTGAAGCCATAAAGGAACTTGAGCAAGCGCGCAAGACTGCTCAAAGTAAATATATCTCGCATGAAGAACTTAGAAAACAACTTCTCAAATGAGCTTTCAAGTAGAGTGGCACCCTAAGGCAAGTAAAAATCTGTCAAAACTGCCAAAAGGTACGATTAAAAGAGTTTTTGATAAGATTGATGAAGTTAAAGAAGATCCCTTCAGATTTCTTGAACATTTTGAAGGGCAGAATTTCTATAAGTTACGGATAGGTGATTACCGCGCACTGATTGACATTGATTTTCAGAAGAAAATTTTGAAAATTCAAGTTTTTGACAAGAGAGGAAGAGTGTATCAGGGAGCGTAGTTGTACTAACTGCTGGCATCGTTTTGTTGACTTCAACATAACGATAAGATCATGGCTATCCATTTTCCTGACGCCGGGAAAATGGTTTATATACTTTAGCCGAGGTTGACCAGTGCATGAAATGTGAGACCTGGATCTTCTAACAATCAGAAATTTCTCATGATTAAGCCTTATTGCACTGGACAGATTAGTTGTCTAGTGTTTGTCTAGTGGTTACGCCATCACATTTCAGCACTGAAATTAAGTAGTTTCTTAATTTCATGTGCGGGAGTGGGTAGGCTGGAACAATTAAAAGTAGAAAATTTTAAGGGATTGTTAGTTAATGGTGTTTGTCTAGTGGGTTGGGGAGTGGAGATTAAAATGTTGTAGAAATTGATGGTAACGATTTATCTATTTGTGATAGTTAAAACTTCTAGAGCATAACCCCTATAATTGCAAAATATCAAAATCTTTAGTTATAGGTAGTTATGCTCAATAAAATTTGAGTTCCTTTTTTAGAAATAGGGGGTTCCTAGTCCTACGGACATTTTGCCTTTTACTTCGTAAAAGATATTTATTTTAGATAGGGGCACACTCAAAAACCGATGAAATTTTTTAGCAACAAACTTCCGAAAAAAGTCAGAATACCCGTAATTACTAATTTTAGTAGGTAATTCTGAAATGCATTATTTGATTTTGTTTTATATGTTATTTCCATGTTTTTAATTAGTTGAAATAACCAAGTAACAGAACCTATAACTAATAAAAGCTTAATAATTGAAACAAGAATAATCATTATTTGCGAGGGATTTTCCATAACTAGCCTTATTATTTCTTCTGTGAAAATATTGTTTATATTTGGAAATCCCAATACGGCAGAAGAAATTGTTCCCATAATTAATAGTTGAGATTTGTTGAATTCCATTTTAAATCTAATCATACATTGAACACGGAGCGGCACCTAATCCATAAGGATCATTATTAACTCCATTAAATACGCAATATCGTCCATAACAGCCAATCGCACCTTTGGTATGGTCTTTATAAAATAGGTTTGCATTATGTCCTGGACTTCCTATCCATGATGTTAATGCTTCGTTAGGATTAGCAGTACCTCCGCTTATCATCCAAATATTCTCTGCCACGGTCTCACCTGAACCAAAACCATATTTTGATTTTAAAGTCTGCATACATTGACCTTCAGGAGTTAAATGTGAAAAATAATTTCTATCTGACATATCTTTTGACCTACTTACTGCCATTTCATATGCTCTATTATCCCAGTCTAGTTTTCTTAATCCCTTTTCTGCTCTTAAACCATTCAATTCAGCAAATGTTATCTGCACATTTTTCAGAGAAGTAGAATCAATATCCTCTGAAATCTCTTCCACTTTCGCATTTATATCTTCAGTAATGTCTGAAATTGATTTCTTGAAGCCAAAATTGCCATATGATGATATCGTATCAACACCCCCATATACAAAAAATATTATCCCAATCAGTATAATTATGGAGATCCATCTTTTCAAATTCCTTAACCTCAATAAGTCTAATGCTTGAACTAAGTAGGATGTTGCTACTAAACCCACCCCAATAATTAGTGCATTTATGTAAATGTCATTCACACCTAGCGAGGTACTTATGAATCCAAATAAAGCAATTGTTACTGAGTTTATAGCTATCCAAAATGCAAAAAGTGAATTAATAATAAACTTATTTTTCCTAGTAAATGTTCTATAAATATTTGCTAAAATTGTAACTCCTAACCCTAGAAGTAACAATTCTACAAATTGACTTTGAACCATTGACAAATCTATCAAATAAGACATTATTAAGAATGAAAAAGCATGTAACAAAGTCCAAATTAAAATCCATTTTACTCTCATAATTAATTAAATAGGTCAATTAATATATATTATTTACTAAACTTAATGAACTCCCCCCGTGCTACGAACATTTTGCCTTTTGCGAAGCAAAAGATATTTATTTAGATAGGGGCATTTTTCCTATTCAAGTTCTTTTAGCTTCTTTGTAACATCATTACCTAATTTTGTTTTTTGATAGATTCTTCCTGTTTTATCTTTTGGATTGACTACTTCAACAAGTTTTTCTTCTTTCAATTCAGATAATGCTCTCGATACAAGATTAAAGAAAGTATTACTATTCTTGTTATAGATTCTCATCATTAATTCGGAGGGCATTATTGGTTTATCTAATGCCCCAAAGACTTTTCGTCTGTTTTTTCCTCTTTTTACAAAAGAAACTAAATTAAGCAAAGTCATAGCAATTTATAAACAATTTATATATAAGAAACAAATTCAACAATCTATTAGCGTTTACCCAACCAAAAAGGAACATTTATATATAAATAAATGATTTTTAAAGGCATGAAAATAAAAATATTACTTATAACTTTACTTTTTATCTTAATGCTTAATTCAGTATCTGCCTTATATGAAGAAAGGGATATTTTTATTATTGATTCTAATGGAGATACACAACATAAATATCAACTTGTTGGCTCCGTAGAATATGGTTATCATGTTGAAGCCCAAGATTTAGTTCTTTCAGTTCCTGAAAACGTAACAAACCTTCAATTCTATGATAGTTACGGTAAAATTTCAGCAACTTACGAATATACAGAAGAAGGATATAAAGTTTATACTGTAAGAACAAAAGAAATAGAATATAATGAGCCTTATGAAATTGGTTTTACTTATAATTTACCTAAATATACTACTACAAGATATAAAGAGAATTATTTTTTTGAATATCCTTATTATAAAGAGATTGGTTCTGAAAAAGAAACCCATGTATGTATTCCGAATTCTGCTTCTGAATATGCAGAATATTATGATAGCACACCAGAAGATGATTGGAGAGTAAGACCTTATGACTTATACAATCTAACAATTCCTAAATTAGACTTACCAGAACTTACGCCATTACACCAATATACCTCTACCGAATATAATTATAGGTCTGAATATGCTCAAATTCAGGATGTAGAAATTTGTCCATCTGGATATTCAGACGAAGGGATTTTTGGTATTGACGAAGGAATTATTACATCAGTTGAATTTGATTTTAAAATGCCTTCAACAAAAATTTCCAATTCTGATTATAGTGGCAATAAGATATCCGTTGAGTATCCATCAATTTATAAAACGATTATCGAAAAAAACATACCCATTCTTGAAAAAACTCTTAATTCTATTGACCAAAAATTAAATTTAGACTCGCCTAGTAGCTATAGATTGATATTTGTTAGTGATAATGATAAGGTTTTAAGTGGCGATAATGCTATGATCTCTTATGAAGATGGAACAGTTTACTTTCAAACTGGATTAATGAGATTAGACAATGATCAATTATTGCAAATAAATCTTTTAAGAGGTATAATTAATAGTGCTATGTTAAATACCTATGGCACAAGTACAGATGATTCATGGTGGACTAATGGAGCATTGACAAATTTAGCCTTAATTTCTATGAAAGAAAACAATTTGCCTACTTCTGATATTCAACAAGTTCTAAATGATATTAAAGATTTATTTAATGAATTGACAACAAATGAAATAATAGAATTAATGCAAGATACTACCCTTGAAGGTCGGACTAATATAGACTCAGGAATAGTTGATGAGATTGACAAATTGTGCCCTAATCATGCTATAAAACTCAATAAAATAACAAAAAATATGGATTCCTTAGATTTCTCAAACGACAAAGAATTTAATAATTATATCTTATATCATCTTAGAGAAGAATGTTCTAAAGATATTAGTGAAGTATTGAATAAATACAGATTAGAGCATGATAATGTTCAAGTTGCTGTTGATAAATTTAATAGAATTAAACAAAAATTTGGTGAGATAAAAATTGACAGAACAGATATTGAAGAACTAAATACTATTAGAAATAATATCAACCAAGTTGAAGGATTATTCAAAGTTGGAAAAGTTGAAGAAGCAACCAAATTAATTGATGAAGCTGATAACCTTTATGAGACTAAATTAAAGAATCTGCTTGGAATTTTAAAAGAATTTAATACCGCAGAAGATGAAGTAAAATCAATCCCTCTCGTCTTTAGTTTACCTTCTAAAATGATAGCATCATCAAATCTTGATAGTGCAATGACTTTTATCAAAGAAGAAGATTTTGATTCTGCAAGATCAAAAATAAATAATGCTAAGTTTTGGAGTAGCAATTCAATTATGGTAGCATTAATAATCTATGCATTAATTATTGTAGGAATATTCTTAATCTATAAGAATAATAACAAAAAATATTCTGGACATCATTCAAAAAAATGAATGGGGTTATTATAGATGGAATAGTAATTGGAGTAATATTACTCGTTGTTTATTTTATTTATGTATTCTTGGGTAGGTAACGGAAAACTGCCCCTTAATACTTTTTCTCTATGTAACGCTACGCTTTTTTGAAAGAACAGAACTCTCCAAAGTCCTTCGGACATATAGTATGCTTCACAGAAAGGGATATAATAAAACTCAACATCAAGTCACTCTGCTGCGTTCTATTCCTTTGGAATATTCCAAATGCCGATGAAGGTGGTTACTTTACTCCTTTCGTTTCAATCGCTCCATAAATTCTTCTGATAGAACACCTTCTTTTATTATCTGATGCGCTTCTCCTCTTTGACTGATTTCAAAATTATCGCCTATGGCTACGTCCAGATTCCCGCCAGGCATATGGACAATAATATTTCTATCGCAATATCCTCTTTCAAAACAAACCCCGGCTGCCGCTGCGCTGCTAGTTCCTGATGCCGAAGTATAACCTGCGCCTCTTTCCCATATTTCTACTTGAATATTACCTCTGTCTATAACTTTTACAAACTGCACATTTGTCCGGTTAGGAAAAAGTTTATCATTTTCTATAACTGGCCCTAATTTTCTAGCTAAATCATCAGATATATTGTCTAAAACAATAACGCAGTGCGGATTTCCTATCGAAGCCAAATCAGCCACATATTTTTCACTGCCAATTCTGAGGGTTTCCTGCCCACGTAATATTAATTTTCCAAGAACTGCCGTTATGTCGGTTGCATCTGGATTATTTCTGGTTACAGCAACTAAACCACCTTTAGTGGATATATCAAAAGAATCCGTTTTCACATATTTGCTATCAAACAGGTATTTTGCAAAAATTCTTACACCATTCCCGCTTTTTTCTGCTTCACTTCCGTCAGGATTGTATATGGTCAAATGAGGTATACCGCCTGAATATGATGGCCCATATAGAATTCCGTCAGAACCAATGCCAAAATGCCTATCGCATAATCTTGCAACCACATTTCTACTTAAAGGAAGAACAAATCTTCTAGGATCCAATATAATATAATCATTTCCTAATGCTTGATATTTTGAAAATATGCCTCTTCTATTCTTTCTATTCTTCCTATTATTTTTATTCATCCTATTCATACCTCAACGTCAAGTCACTGCGTTCTATTCCCGCAGGAATGCTCCGAATGCAATGAGGTTGGTGACTTTACTTTCCATTTCTATTCGTATCGTAAAGCATCCACCGGTTTCAGCTTAGATGCCTGATATGCCGGCAGTATGCCTGAAACCATTCCTACTACGAAAGCAAACAATAATCCTAACAACAGCACACTAATCTCGATCTTGATGATAAGTAAAAATCCTGCGCTCTTGGAAAATGACCCTACTGCAAGAGCGATGACTGTTCCCAGAGCGGTGCCAAATATTCCGCCCACCAGACCGATCATCCCAGCTTCCATCAGGAATATCTGTAATACATCTGAATTTCTAGCGCCGATGGATTTCATTATCCCGATCTCTTTGGTCCTTTCCAATACGGAAGTATACATAGAATTCATGATGCCAATAGCGCCGACTAAAAGCGAAATAGCAGCGATGCCAACCAAGACTATCTGCATTACTCCTAAAACCTGGCCTATCTGTTCCAGAATCTGAGTTGCGGTCATGACTTCAAAATTAGTGTCGCCTCGCTTCCGCTCCAGCGCTTTTTCAATTTTTTCCTGTGTAGCGGCGATATCCGCACCGGTCTTTACCTGAACGATAATCATGTCCACTTGCTCCGGTTCATCAAAAATTTCGCGAGCAGCATCAAGAGGGATACTTATTTGGCTGTCATCCTGAGAATTGCCTATCTCTTCAATGATGCCGATAACTTTAAAATTAATTTTATTTATCTCAATCTTGTTTCCCAAGTTAATCTCTTTGGAAAACATTTTTTCGGCTACTCTATAACCGATTACCGCAACATATTTCTCATCTTCCTTGATAAATCTTCCAGCAGTTGTTTCTATCCCGCCATCAGCATAGAATCTCTCATATTGCTCCGCGGGCAGACCGCCAATCAGCGTAAATCCGGTCTCATCCCTGTATTTCGCTTCTGCGCTTCTAAATATTCCCGGGGCGACATACTCGATACCAGAAATCTTCTCGATAGTTCTTACATCTTCCTCCATCAAACCGTTAGACTGCGTCCCTGGACCTTGAAATCCCTTCCCTGAAACAAAAATCCTGTTCGCTCCAAAAGTTTCGAACTGCTGCTGGATTGTTTCTTCCAGGCTTCTGGACATGGTGATAAGAGAGATGATCGCGGCAACGCCGATAATTATACCTATTACAGTAAGCCAGGAACGAAGTTTACGGTGGCGGATACTGTTTACCGCCATGAAAAAGTAATCAAAGCGCATTTTTCTTATTTTTCCTTCTGCGGTAGATTACTATTCCGGCTATGACAACAAGTACAACCACGATAGGCCAAGTCATGCTATTACTCTGCACTAAGCCCATTTGTTTCGCTTCTTCTTGACTATAGACAGGAACTTTGATCAGCTTTGATTCTCGGAAAAGATTGTTAACCGCGTCGCGGTATTCCAGATCTACGGCCAGGATAGGATCTTCTGCTTTGGCAAGGATAGTGAAATCTTCTGTTTCAAAGTCTCCTACGTCAACTTCGCCTATAAATAAGGTGCTGGGAGAAGTTATTTGGTAAAGTGGGCTTTCTTTCAAGGTCACTTTCAAATTCTTGACTTGCGCCAAACCATCATTCACAAATTTCAAAGTAACTTTAGCGTTGTCATTCACTTTTACCAGTTCTGATTTCTCTAACAGCAGATCAAGATGCGCATTAGCAGCAACTTCAATGCTGATGAGAGAGGTTTTGCTTGCTCCGGCATAACTTACAATTACCGGAATCTTATAGGTAGCAGGTTCAGCTGCCGCTAAAGCTTTTACTCGAAAGTTTACTCTTTCTTCTCTTCCGTCACCTATCTTTTCGATGACCTTTTCATTAGAAGAATCTACCGGTACAAAAGGAACATTGCTAATGTCTAAAGTCACCACGATATTTTCGATATCTTCATCGCCTACATTTTCAAGCGTGATATCAATTTCTGTTTCACCGCCTGGTGAAATCTTCTGCGGCTGCATGGTAAATGAACTCACTGCGACCTGCGCACTAGCCAGGGGCATTACCATTATTGCAAGAAGCAACAGGGATAGTACTATTTTAACTGCTTTCATTTCTTTCCAACAGGAAAGGTTGAAGATTGGTTCAATTTTCATTTTTTTCCTCCTACGGATAATTTTGATCTGTCAAAATCATTTTTATAAAGCTTCTTCGAGCTTTCTACAATCTTTCCGTCTTTCAATTTGATAACTTTATTTGCTAATTTGGTCAGATCAGGATTATGTGTTACTAAAATTATGGTCTTGCCTTGCTTGTTCAAGTCTTTAAGCACCTTCATAATCTCGTCACCGGTTTTTGTGTCGAGATTTCCGGTAGGTTCGTCTGCAAGGATGATTTCCGGATCATTGACCAAGGCCCGGGCTATCGCCACCCGCTGCCGCTGACCGCCGGATAATTGATTAGGAAGATGATGCATCCTATCTGCCAAGCCGACTTGTTCCAGTAATTTTTGCGCTTTGCTTATCCTGGCGCTTTTGGAAACGCCCTGAAACATCATGGGTAAGGCAACATTTTCCAACGCATCTAAACTAGGGATCAAGTTGAAGGTCTGAAAAATGAACCCTATTTGTTTTCCGCGGATCTGTGCCAGATCGCTTTCCGACAGATGCTGAATATTATGCTTCCCGAGAAAAATATCTCCTTTGCTGGCAGTATCCAAGCATCCTACTAAGTTCATGGCCGTGCTTTTCCCTGAACCGCTGGGACCGATAAGCGCAACAAAGTCGCCCTGATCGATGCTGAGCGAGATGCCGTTTATGGCTGGAACTTCCACTCCTTCCAAACGGTAGATTTTGTGCACGTTTTCAAGTTTGATGAGCGAGGACATCATTAGAGATTATTTGCGAAGTTATTTTATAAATGTTGCGGGGAGGAGTATTTAAAAGTAGTGACAGTGTGACTATCCTATTATTTCTGCATCTTTCACGCATTTTTCTAATAGGGCATTCAGATCCAATTTCTCTAATTCTCTTTTGATCTCCTCTGGAACAGATCTAGTGGAAGGACGTTTTGGCCCCAGCAGGCAGCACATCTCCGGCCCTTTGGAAATCTCATACGTCCCTATTTTTTTGGCAATCTCCACCGTTTCCTGTTTGTCAAAAGTAAGAAGTGGCCGCAATACTTCCAAAGAAAGATTTTTGGTGATAGAAGTCATGTTACTTAGAGTTTGGCTAGATACCTGAGCTAGATTTTCTCCGGTGACGAGAAACTGCGCTCCTTCCTTCTTGGCGATCATCTCTGCTGCCCTAAACATAGCGATCTTAGAAAGGATGAAATAATCCCGATGTTCACAGCAGGTCACTAATTCTTTCAGCACCGGAGTGAAAGGGATCAAATATAATTTTTTAATCTTCAGGACTTTGACCAAAGTCTTGACTTTTTCGATTTCTTTTTCATCGGTCAAAGGCTGCTGGTGGAAATGTGCCGCAATTATGTCTAGCTGATCTTGTAAGAGATGGATAGCTACCGGACTGTCTATACCTCCGGATAAGAGAGCGATTGCTTTGTGCATGGGAAGAAATCCAGAAGCTCTTTTATAAGATTTTTGTGCGTAAACCGTACGGAAATCAAAAACCCCGTAGCGAGCTACTGGTATGACGATAAATAGTCATGGCTTAGTGTAGCTACGTGGTTTTTGGTCTTGCTTCGTATCCCGACTGCAAGCAGTGGGGTATACTCTTCAAGAATCAAATATTTCCGGGGTTTCGAAAGCGTAGCTTTCGTAAACTTTATATTCTGTTGAGAATTCAACATTTCATGAAAAGAGGGATGGTTTTGCTGCTGTTAGTTCTATTTGTTTTGTTTATTCCTGTTTCTCTTGCCCAGGATATCTATTCCATGGATTCCTTGGAACTGCAGCTTAATGTGGAAGGTTCTTTTGAATTAGTGCCGACTAAAAGCGGTGCCGCCATCAAGGAAGTAACTGCTAATATATTTTTCTACCCAGAGGAAAGCGAGCGGCAAAAAATCATCAGATGGGATAGTGAAGGCATACTCAAAAAAGATATAGTCTCTTTTCTGTGGAATGATAAAAAGATTGAAAAAAAAAAATTTGGTTATGTTGCGTCGATAGGAACGCAGAACATGCGGCTGGCAGTAAAAGATAAATTCTCTTTTCCCTTACCGCCGCAGGATATAGAAGGATTAGAGCCATACTTAGAACCGACAGAGATCATCGATTCTGATAATCCTCTAGTCATCGCGAAAGCGGCAGAATTGGCAGAAGGAGAAGATGATTTATTTAAAGTAGCATTCAATCTGGCCAGCTGGGTAGAAGAGAATATCGAGTATGACCTCAACACCGTGACCAGCTCTGCTTCGCAGAAAGCAAGCTGGGTTTTACAGAATAAGCAAGGCGTATGCGATGAGATGACTTCTTTATTTGTCGCTATGGCCAGGTCGTTAGGCATCCCTGCACGGTTTGTATCTGGAATCTCTTATACCACTAGTGAAGAAGTCATCAGCGCGGTAGGTTCAAATTGGGCCGGGCATGGCTGGGCAGAAGTATATTTCCCGGGAACCGGCTGGGTAAGTTTTGATGTCACATTCAATCAATACGGCTACATCGACGTAACTCACATTAAATTGCGGAATGGTTTTGATCCCAGTGAGCCAGCCCTTAAATATGAATGGACCTCTGACGGAGTGGATCTGGAAAGAGGAAAAATAGATCTCAAGGTAAAAGTTGAGAAAGAAGGCACAGTCGTACCGGAAAAAATCCAGTTAAACCAAGAGATTCTTTCCCATGAAGTAGACTTTGGGAGTTATAATCTCGTGAAAGGGACTGTCAAAAATGATGCAGGCTATTATGCCGCTACCGCCTTGAACTTAGCCGTGCCGAAAGAGATAGAAGTTATCGGAAGAAATAGGAGGAACATACTTTTGCACCCTGGAGAAGTAAGAGAGACATTCTGGGTCATCAAAGTGCCAGAAGATCTTAAAGAAAACTATATCTATACCTTTCCTACCAGAGTTTATTCCGAGAAGAATATTTCGATAGAAGACACTTTCATCGCCCAAGCTGGAAAAAATAGTTATTCTAAGGAAGAGATTGAAAAGCTGACGGTCCAGGATGAAGAAAAAAGCTATTCGCAAAAAATAACTTTAGACTGCCGCTATAAAAAAGAGATATCGCTGGGCGAAGAAAATCCGATAAGCTGTTCCATAAAAAACACAGGGAATACCAATCTTAAAGATCTTGCTTTTTGTGTAGAAGATGCCTGTGAAAAGATAGACCTGCCGATAAACCAAAAGAAAGAGAAAGAGATCATCGTAAAAGGAACGGAAGCAGGATGGCACAAGGTGATGATAAGTGCGCAAAACCATGAAGTTGAGAAAAAAATATCTTTAGAATATGCAGTGTTTGACCAGCCGAAAATTAACCTTTCAGCAGAATATCCGAATACTGTAAAATTTGGTGAAAAGATAGATCTGGAAGTGTATCTCAAAAAAGATTCGTTTACTGAACCGCAAGATGTAATATTGGCCATTTCCGGGGCAGGCGCAAAGAGCATTTGGGAGATTTACAGGCTCGGGCCGGAAGAAAAAATAAGTTATCTCATTGACGGAGAGAAGTTAAACTGGAATACTGATTTTATCATAACTGCCGAATGGAAAGATAGAGATGGAAAATCTCATTCTATCCAAGAAAAGACCACTATTAAGGCAAATGCTGCTTCTTTTAGCGATAAGATAAAGATGTTTTCAAATTGGCTAATCTATCTTTTCCCCCACCAAGCAGATGTAATCAACTTTTCTATAGACTGACCACCATAGTTTGGGCAGTCCTTCCAGCACCTTATGTTTACCGGAAGTTCTTGTCATGGCAGCACAAAATAGTCGGTAAATTTAAATATAAAATTATGTTTTAAAAAAACATGGCTAAAGCGAACGCAAATGAAGCTCAGAACAATAAAATGATCTATTCGCAGACCATCAACACGGTCGATCTGGAAGAAGAAAACAAGATTCTTGCTGAGACCGTCGGGAAATTGGAAGAAGAAAAGAAAACCATCAGCAATTCCCTCGCTAAAGTAGAACAAGAAAGTTCTATCCTGCGGGAACTCTTCAATAACGTCAACAACGAGTTGAACAATCTCAAAAAACCTTCTTTATTGGTCGCTGACGTGGTAAGCGTACACGGCGACAAGGCTACCATAAAGCTGCCCAATGGGAATAAATTCTACTGCTACATCGCGCAGCATGTCAAGGATATAAGAAGCGGAGATGCGGCGTTAGTCGATCAGAAATCCCTAAACATAGTGGAAAAGTTTGAATCCAATGATAATTTTGAAGTGGAAAAGTATGTGATAATGGAAAAACCGAAAGAGAATTGGGATTCCATCGGCGGATTAAAGGAAGTAGTGCGTGAAGTGAAAGAAGTCATTGAACTTCCTCTAACTAAACCAAAATTGTTTGAAAAGGTGGGGATCAAGCCGCCGAAAGGAGTGCTTCTGTACGGTCCTCCCGGAACAGGGAAGACTTTATTGGCAAAGGCAGTAGCCAGCAGCACTAATGCCACTTTTATCGAAGTAGTGGGTTCAGAACTGGTGCAGAAGTTTATCGGAGAAGGGGCAAAGCTGGTGAAAGATATTTTTGCCCTGGCCAGACGTAAAGCGCCGACCATCATTTTTATTGATGAGATCGATGCGTTAGCTTCCAAGCGGATAGAGACCGGCACTTCAGGAGAAAGAGAAGTCAGCAGGACGTTCATGCAGTTATTGGCAGAGATTGATGGATTCAAACATTTAGATAATGTTAAGATCATCGGAGCTACCAACCGGGAAGATATACTGGATACTGCCATCATCCGTCCAGGAAGATTGGACCGCTTAATCCAAGTAGGCCTGCCGGATGAAGAAGGAAGATTAGAGATCCTCAAAGTCCATACTGCAAATATGAACCTGCGCCGGATCAATCTGAAAGAAGTCGCCGCCAAGACAGAAAATTTCAGCGGCGCAGAACTGCAGGCAGTCTGTACTGAAGCAGGATATTGCGCTATCCGGGAAGACCGCGAGCAAGTCACTCATAACGATTTTCTGCAGGCGATTGAGAAGATTAGGATCGAAGAAGATGAAGACGAAGCTGCTGGATTGATTGGGTAAGCTTTGAATTAGATAAACATGTCAATCACTCCGAGACACCACTGGTGAATACACCAGTGAAATAGTCAGATTTAAATAAGTTCTATATCTAAGATTCGCTATGGCCGTAAAAATAATGTCTCTAAACATTGAGCGGGATAAACATATCTCTGAAGTCATTGCTTTACTGAAAAAAGAAAAGCCCGAGGTGATCTGCCTGCAAGAAGTACATGAACCGGATTTTGAACTGCTAAAGAAAAAATTTAATCTCAATGGTTTCTTTGCACCTATGCTAATCTATCCGCGCCTAACTGATGGAAAAAAAAAGCTAATAAGGCAAGGAAATGCATTTTATACTTCTCTTCCGTTATTGAAAGCTGAATCAATTCCTTATTTTGGTGAAGGAAAAGCGCCGCTCTATACAGGCCATAACGTAATTGATCGGATTTTAGTGTATGGTTTAATAGAAAAAGATGGAAAAAAGTATTGTATTGCCACTACTCATTTTACCTGGGCCAATAATGGCGGAGTTAATGAAGAACAGCGACGAGACTTAAAGCAGCTGTTAAAATTATTGCAAATTAAAAAAGAGATGGTATTATGCGGTGACTTTAACGCCCCCCGGGGAAAAGAAATATTCAATATCTTAAATTTACATCTAAAAGACAATATTCCTCCTGAAATAAAGACTACTTTAGATCCTAAGCTGCATAAAGCCGGTCCTTTGCCGTATGTAGTAGATTACATGTGGAGCACTCCGCAATATAAAGTGCAAAAAGTACGTATCATTGACGGAATCAGCGACCACATGGCTGTTATTGCCGAAATAGAAAAGCTGTAAATGCAGCTGGTGATCTTGGTTATAAGCTATGCCTATCATCTGCTAGTATTTACTATTTTTCCAACTATTTCTTAATTTATCACTGTTATCGTAATTAAAGAAAATCCTGAATAGCGGGGATTTCTGCTATTTTCATTTAAAGAATTGTGAACGCTCATCAGTTACATCCGTATCCCATAGAGGGAATGGTGTTCACATAATCATCGCGTTGTTCACTCCTGAAGAAGTCTCTTCAGCTATTAGTAGCATAAAATTATGATGATTTAAAATGTTTTCTTATAATTCACGCTATATATTCCCTTACTGCGTACTAAGGACTTTCATGTCCAAACAAACTCTAAACACTCCAGGGGAGAACTGCCCGCATTTTACCTTGCGCAGGATTTTGATGGAATATCCCAGCTTTTTGCAGATTTCTCTTACTTTCTTGGCATAAGCATCGATTTCCGCCTCATCTAGAAATGAATAGAGGTGGATGAACCCGCCTTTTTTTACTTTGAGCAGAGCTAAGTCCAAGAATTGTTCTCCAGTTTTAGGCAGGGGCATGACGATGCGGTCAAATTTCTGTTTCAAATGAGGGATTTTATGCTTAACATCTCCATGCACTATGTTAATCCTGTCCTGAAGATTGTTTAGCTGGACATTTTCTACAGCATAATTGTGCGCCAAGGGATTCAGCTCAATACCATAAACATGCCGCGCTTCTGAATTCCTGGCTATGACTAAAGGATATGGAGCGGCGCCGGAAAACATCACCAAGACATCCTCTCCCGGCTTCACCAATTTGGCGATACGCAGCCTCTCGCTCCCGCTTCGTGCGGAAAAGTAAGTCCTTTCCAGATGAAGTTTAAGTTCTACTCCATTTTCATGATGGATGGTCTCCTTAGTTTTCTTTCCGGCAAGTACAGTGACTTTACGAGTGCGGAATGTTCCGGTATGGATATCGCTTTTCTTGACCACAGTTGAGATCTTTCTGCTCGTTTTTAGGTAAGCCTCGGCAATAATTCTCTCTTTTTTCTTTAACTCTTCAGGAATCTCTAAAATAAGAATCTCTCCGACTACTTCCTGAGTTCTGGGAAGAAGCTCCAGCTCTTTGGAAGTAAGAACTTTTTTGAGCAGTTCATCTACCGTCACCGGCTTCTGCCGTTCCGGGAAAGAAAATTTAGTGTTCACGACTTTAGCATTAGGCACCGCTGTTTTTTTGCTCATGGCAAAGAATATATGGTCCAATTCTTTTACCGGGAGATAATCTTGATGCAGAAGTTGTCTCTTGACTAGAAACTCTTTTACTTTCTGAGCATGTTTAAGTTCTGTGTAGGCTGCAAGCATGGGATGAGAAGGAAGAGGAGGTTTAAAAATTATTCCTTCACCATGGCTTATTAGAAAAAGTCACCGTCTAGGCCAAGATTGCACCAAGCTATGCCATTCGTAAGACAAAGTTAAGTTACTTTTTCTTTCTAATCTACAGCGAGAAAAAGGCGAAGGTGCAGGCCAAGGTTGCTGTAAAGCAACTCGAGAACGTAGTGACCCTAGCGACTTTTTCAAGATTTTCTACAAAGCCCTTCATCAGAAAACTTAAAGAAGTCATCATTTTCATACACCTACCAATTCCTTCCAATTCTCCTTGTAATGTTTGTACTTCGCCTCAAATTCGTCTTTAGAACTTAAAGGAACATCCAACTTCTGCAATTTTTCTTTCAGCAAGAGCAATGATTTTTCTTTCTCTTCCTCACTTGACATTTTCTCAAGTTCAATTATATATCCGTATCCCTTGGTATAATCTATCATCACGGTTATACCCTGCCATTCAAAGGTGTGCCTGTTCCTAAACCATTTAATGTTAGGATTATAACCTAAAGTTAAGAATAATTTTTCCAGCATCTCAAAACTGTCTTTATCAAACTTAATCTCTATCTCTTCACGATGCTCATCATGCAGTTTTCCTTTCTTCAGCCAGATTTTTGCATAAGTATTGTTGCGCTGGATGCGCAGATCCTGTTCCGCATCCAGGTAATGAGTTTCCTGATAATCTTCGCTGACAAATTTACCTGCCTGATTAAAGAATGACAGCAGTTCCCGGTATTTCTCTGGAGAGATAAAACTGCGTATCTCCACTTCGATGTTTTTTGCGCCGACCATCATGTTCCCTCAAATCATGCTCTCTCAAAATAACCTAAAAATAAATCTCAGAAGAAATTCTTCAGCCCTTTCTGGGCCATCTCTTTCTGTGTCTCTTTCAGTTTTTCCAATTTAGTACGCACCCGCTCTTCGGCGAAGTCGTGCTCTTCGACCAATAATTTCAATAATTTTTTTTCGTCTATTTTTTTCCACTCTAGTTCATAATTATCTGTTACCGGTATATTTTTGATGGTGTCAAATACTTCCTGCCATCTCAAGTCTGGATAATGCTTATCCCATTCCACTTTGGCGAAGATAGTTTCAAAATCGGAACCGTGCTCTTTCAGCAGTTTCAGGCCTGTTTTCGGTCCGATGCCTTTTACCCCGCCGGGATTATAATCTGTCCCTACTAAAACCGCCAACACTCTCAGCTGGTCCAGAGTCAATTTCAGATGATCTAATACTTCCTGCAGATAGATCGATTCAGGATTGATTTTTTGATATGAAAATGCTCCGGCCTTCTTGCGTCTGCCTTCAATAGATAGGTTCCGCACCAGCACCGGACAGTCAAAGATGAGGTTATCGTAATCCTGGCTTACGGAAGCATAGGCATCTCCATTTTTTACCATATGCGCAGTCTGCGCTTCTCCTTCAGATGGAGCCTGCACTATTGGCAAACCTAGTGCGGTGATGACCGCTTTTGCATCGTCACGCATGTCTTTAGTAAGGACAGCCGTCCTAGCCGCAAATTTACGCATGCTTTCGATATCTCCTTCCTCTTTTGCTTCTTTTAATTTAAGGGATGCTTCTTTTTTCACCGCAGTCCTTTTCTCCCAGGTTTTCTGCTTGATTTCCGGCGGCTTACCGTCGAAGACAAATACTAATTTCAGCCCCTGTTCCATCAAGGCGGTAGTCCTGCTGAACAAACCGATCAAATGTGAGGTCACCCGGCCTTTGCTGTCGGTCAAGACCGAACCGTCGGGACTTCTGATAGTGGTAAGAAATTGGTACAGCAGGTTCATGGCATCGACTGCCAAGACTTTGCCTTTCAGATCAGAAATAGAAATTTCTTTTTTAACGACTAATTCCTTAAACTGCAGGCCCATTTCTTCCCTCGTGATAAAGCAGATCCATCATTCTTTTATGATTTGAGCTTGATTTGTTGGCCCACTGCAGCGCAGCATACACGGCCAAACTTAACGCGGCCCCGACTGCAGGCACCAATACCATTATAGCGAACGATACTCCGGCCATGGCCGCATCTTTCTTCTTCTCGTTATCATACGCTTGGAACAAGGCATCGATGCGTTCCTTCTCATGCTTGAAAACACCGGCAAATAAAACCACTAAATCTTTTTCCTTGCCAAAAGATAAGATCAGGCGTTTTTCCTGTACAAAATAAACCGCTTTTGAAACTAACGAGATCTGGTTCAGAAGGCTCTTGGTTGAAAGGAACGAACGGCAGGCTTTTACCTGCACCATTCTTTGCCGGAAAATGTCATGCAAAACTTTCTCCATGTATGTCCCGCGCTCCAACAACAGTTTAAAATATGGATGCCGATGCCCTTCTTTTTCTATCAATAGTACATACCCTAATATTTTATGGAAATCCTTTTCTATGTTCCTGAGCAAAACATTGGAAGCCATAGTCTCTTTGAGAAACCGCCCTGCGTCTTCTTGCCGGCGGTGTTTGAAGTAATCGTGAAAATGTTCCGCCCGCTGATAATCTAAAGCTGAAAGTTCAGCAAAATTATTATTTATCCTCTTCTCTGTTTCCGCAAGTTCACTCGTCACCTTTGGATGATAATCAATCATTTCTATCCCCTCTCTCCAATTTTGCGACCAACGCGTTCTGGAATGCATCGGTCGCCAGCATCTCCTGTGCCTTCTTGGTAAGTTCGTGAGTGTACATGAACAATAGAGGTAATTTTTTTATCTGCGCTTCCATGTAGGCCGCAGATACGTCTCCTTCGTCGCATTTTGCTTTTTTCTTGGCCTTGCAGAAATAGGTCACTGCTCCTACTGCAGAAGGGACTTTAATCATTAGATTGATCTCAGCATTCTTACGCACAATTTCCCATTCTCTAATGATAATCTCTTTGCTGCTTAAGAAGGATTCAGCGATAGGAAGGAGATCATCGGGGATTTTTTCCGAGGCATTTTCCTGAAGCTTCGGTTTCCTGCCTCTTTTTGCTCTTGGAGATTTTGATTTGGTCTGCGACAACACTTTTTCAATTTTTTCCTGCAGCTCTTCCTCCGGCTGATATTGAGCAGCAGCATTTTCTTGCGGTTCTTCCTGTTCCAAAAATAAAGGAGAAATAACTTTTGATTCCTGCACATTTTCTGATCCGATCTGCTGCCCAGAAGACTGAGCTTCTGATGCTGCCGATGGAAGAGACTGCTGTTGAAGAGACGGCTGTTCTTCGGCATCTTCAGGTACCTGAAAGGGGGAAGCCTGTTCCCTTACCATGAGCATCTGTTTTATGTTTTCGGATGCCTCTTGGTCTGAGATCAGATGCCACTTCCAAAACAATTCTTTATTTCCGCCTATCGTAACATGCAGGGGGACAGCAAAATCTTTCAATGATCTAAGCGCCACTCTTGAAAGTAGATCTAAAGAATTTTCCCTCATGATTTTCTGTTGTTTCAATACTTCCAATACCTGATAGTCTTTAGTATTTAGATTTCCGGCCGCAAAATGAAACAATTGCTCCTCCTGTCCAGGAAGATAGTAGAGCGGCGACCCGCCGCCAATTTTTAGATTGGAGATCCTGACTTTTCCCTGGGCCGCCAGATCAGAGAGATAGGCAGATGCCAACAAGATTTCCGTATTGATATTTTTAGCTACTTTAGAAGGGATGGTCGGCCCTACCACCTTTAAAAAATAGAGAATTTTCTCTTGGTCAAGCATAAGAACCGGGAAGAAATGCCTTTTATATAGTTTTCTTTACTGTAGACTTTGTCCTGAATGTGGTTAGCGCGCTAACCCAAGCATTAGTGAGCTTAAGGACAAGGCCTTTACCGCAAATATACAGTAATTTTTATAAACGATTAAAAAATGATGAATATATGGAAAGTAAAGCTTCGGAATATCAGAAAAATAAGCAAGGTTCTCTGGTTTCCATAATTTTATTGGTATTTATCGTTTTAACGCTGGGGGCAGCGATCTATCTTTTGCTGCAACCAGGTGCTGAAGAAGGTTCTTCCATGCGCACTGCTCTTTTTTCCATCATCGCCGTCACCGCAACCGCATTAATCGTGTATATAGCCTGGGAATTTTCTGCAGCCAACCGCTTGCGCAGGATGCTTAAGAAAATCACTCCAAAAGTAGATTCAGAACCAATGGACGAAGTTAAGGAAATCTACTTAAAGATATACAATCTATACCTGAAACTTTCCGAAAAAAAGAAGAATAATTTTTATGCAAGAGTCAACACCATTCGGGAAAATATTGAAGAGAACATGCAGAAGGAAAAAGAATTAGAACGTCTTCTTAACGATACCGATAAAGGTAGTATTGAGGAGCAGAAGGAAAGGTATCTAAAACTTTATGCGGCCTATGAAAAACTTCCTCAAAAAATGCAAAACCAATATTATCCTAAGATAGTTCAGCTCCGCGACCGATTGGAGCGAGGGAAATGACCAATATCAAAGATCTTCTTGCCGATCGAGGGAATGTTTCCATAGAAGCTGAAGTCATTTCCAAGGAAGAAGCGCGTATTTTTACTAAATTTGGAAAAGAAGGAAGGGTATGTAATGTGAAGATAGCAGATCCTACCGGGGAAATTTCCCTGGTCTTATGGAATGAGGACATCGATAAAGTTAAAGCAGGCGACACTATAAAGCTGGAGAATGGCTGGTGCTCAGAGTTTAAGGGCCAAAAGCAGGTTTCCAGCGGTAAGTATGGAAAACTGGAAGTTGTCAGTACCAAGCCATAAATAAATTTAAAGAAAATGAAACTGAAACCATCATTGAAGCAAAAGAAAAGGTATGTGCTATTTGAGATTCAGGCTGCGAAAGCATTTTCCTTCTCCGAAGTTGCCGAAGCGGCGGAATCTTCATTACAGCGTTTTTTAGGAGAATTGGGTTTAGCTAAAGCCAGCCCCATGCTGGTGAAAGAGAGATGGGACGACAAAAAGCAGCGATTTGTGATAAAAGTGAATCATAAATATGTGGATGAATTGAAATCTGCAGTTATCCTAAACAAAAAGATTAAAAATACCCCCGTACTTATACGTTCCATTGTGACTTCAGGTACGCTCAAAAAGATAAGCTCGCAGGCATAATATTCCGGAGCACCAAAGGCCTATAATCACAACTAAATCAATATTATCAAGGATTAATTATAATTTGAGGTGTTAAAAATGCAAAATAAACAACAGCAGATGGTCGATAAGATGGGGTATGATAGAAGCATCACCATGTTTTCTCCGGATGGAAGGCTTTTACAGGTAGAATACGCTAAGAAAACCGTAAAGCAGGGTTCTACTGCGATTGGTATCGCCTGTAAAGATGGGGTCGTCTTTGTGGTAGATAAGAGAGTGACTTCAAAGTTGCTGGTCCCAGAAGCGATCGAAAAAATGTTTGTCATCGATGACCATGTTGCTGCAGCTGCTTCAGGCATAATTTCTGATGCACGGGTGCTAGTCGACCGGGCACAGATGCGCGCACAGCAGCATGCGGTCACTTATGATTCAAAAGTAGATACCCTTTCTCTAGTCAAAGAGATCTGCGACATGAAACAGATCTGTACTCAGTCGGCAGGACTGCGGCCTTTCGGCGTCTCTTTGCTGGTAGGCGGAGTGGAAGAAGATGGCAGCGTTACTTTGTTTTTGACTGAGCCTTATGGGTTGTACTTCCAATACAAAGCGGCTGTCATCGGCGAAGGAGAGATGGAGATTGAGGCACAATTGCAAAAGAGGTATAGATCCAGCATGACCGTTGATGAAGGGCTGAAGTTAGGCGTAACTTTGCTGAAAGAATTCCTGCAAGCAGAATTCAACTTTGACCGGGTCGATGCTGCTTACATCGCGGTTGCCGAGAAGAGATTTTATAAGCTAAGCAATGACGAATTGAAGAAGCTGGTGAAGTAAGAGTTTTATTATTTTTCTGTTTTATTTTTAGTTGCCATTTTTATTCCCCTATAATCATTCCTTCGTAAAATCTGCTCTTTTGATTTAAATTCTTTTGATTTAGACAAATGGCCAAGCCATCCATTTCCTACCAATAAATTTTTAAATAAGACCTCAATAAAAGCTTTTGCGTGATAAAAATACGGAGGATTCGTGCCCACGCTTATCATACCAGCACGAATAGAAAAGAAAAATGAGTGAACTATTAGTACAAGAACGAAGTGTGGTTGTCCCAGGAGAGGCTCTTGCCCAGGGGATGGATTTTCTACCAGGAGATAATGCTTACCGAGATAAAGATAAGATTTATTCTAAAGTATTAGGATTGGCTTCAGTTTCCGGCCGCGTGATAAGGATTACGCCGTTATCCGGACCTTACCTGCCTAAGACTGAAGACAAGATCATCGCCAGAGTCATGGATATCACTATCAGCGGCTGGCGGTTTGAT
>CAYIZT010000010.1:0-25533 GCA_964368095.1 uncultured Methanosarcinales archaeon | reverse complement strand
TAAGATGAAGATTATCACTCCAAAAATAAGAATTACCTCCAGTAAAGGAATATCTATGCCGCTAACTAAAACCATTATGTCACCTTTTTTAACTCATTAATACTTTTTATATTAAAAAGCTTTCTAAAACTTAGCCTACTAGCATAAATCTTGGACCCGTTTACTGTTTTATCTCAAAATGATTCTCTGCGACTTTTTCTGTTCCTTTCCGGTAGACCTTGCCGACCACTTCGTAATCCCCAGATATCGCAGAAGCGTCATATTGGACCGCTAGGAGAGCACCGCGTTGGAGATTTACATTGTAAGGGCCATAGAGCTCGCTGAAGATGGTTTCTGACTCCCCCTCAAAGAAAAAAGGAGAAGTGAACTTTAGAGGAAAATCTGGTGCTACTTTTAATCTCTTAACATTGATATACATCTCCACGGTGAAAATCTCTTTGCCTTCTTTTTTCTGAGGAGGTATGACAATATAATAATCAAAGGTCTTGGTCTTAGCATCAACGTCTACCGCAGTACCGGTAACCAGCTCTTTATGATTTTCTAATTCTTTCACTAAAATCTCTTTCCCTCCTGAGTAGAAGATGATTTGCGGCGTTTTTTGATCTAAGCTCAAGCCGCGGCGTATTTTTATCTCTTTTTCCACAGTCTCACCTGGATCTACCTCGATACTTTTTAATTCATCTGTATTCAAAATTACGTCTTTTAGCAGATTAGCTTCGATGTGCTTACCGGTCGGAAATAATGGAATTCCCACCGTCGCTCCGACCAATGATGACGGCATAAGATGGGATAATTTTGTCTTGTAGACCTGTAAAATATCAACGCTTTCCAGTAATTTAAGTATATTTAATTCTTTTTCCAAGGCCGCTTCACTGACTTCCCCTTCTAACAATAGTTCTTCTTTCAATCTTTCTACAACATTCTCTTCATTTTTCAAAGGTATTTCCAGCTTTCGTAAATCAGCAGAAAGGACTATTGTTTTATCCAAGTTATTAGTGATAGAGATCATGTAACTCTGTTCAGAGGTATAGGAAGTTATCGCTCTTTCTCCGGTTGATGTTATACTCATGGTGGACAGGCCGCTTTCAAAGGCGCTTATTGTTTCTGAAGCTGATGCAGTTTCTGCTGTGGAAGGTTCTGACGGGGCAGATGGTTCCGAAGGCGTAGGAGAAGTTGGAACAGAGGTAGTGGTAGAAGTACTGCTTGAATCACCTGAACTGCTTGTGCCGCCGCTATTTTGGCCGCCAGGAACTGAAAATGTTTCGTTAGTAAGGATCGCCAAGGTGCCAAACGAGGAAAGATTCGCTATCTTTAAAGAATTTTCAGATGCGCTGGGGCTTTCATTGATCAAGCTCCAGCTGCTATTATAGATCCATAAGTTAAATAATGATTCATTATATACTGATAATTCAGAATCCTGCCAGGATAAAGAGATATTATTGATGTTTAAGGTATCGGCAGTGAGATTGGCGACTCGTACAAATTTGTTACTGAAAGAAGAATAACCACTTGGTAAAGTTGATGGTTCCTTTGAATGATTTATAAAATAACTGGCAGAAGCATTTAGGTCGTCAGTGAAAGTAAACAAAGTTTCATTCTCATAGTTACCGATAGGATTATCGATGGTTATATTTGTAAAATTACGGAGAAAGATAACTCCAATTAAAGTGTCGGAGACATTTCTTGATAGGATATCATAAGTATTGTTAAAATAATGGTCATTGATAGCGGTTATGTTATTACCAATAATGTCAATGCCGGCAACTTTATTGCTGTGGGCAGTATTCTCACTCCAAAAACGATATACCAAGGTGCCTGCCTGAATTCCAAATCCGCTTACATTATTGCCTTGAGCAACATTATTCCTAACTTGGATAGGAGAATCACTGAAACTAAAACCACTTCCCCCATTCTTCACAGCAGTGTTACCACTAAGATTGGTATTGGTGCTGCTGTCGAGACTAAATCCATTTCCCGTATTTAATATGGCTTCATTGTTAAATACATTACTATCGCTAGAACCTAGATTAACAAAAGATAGGCCAACGCCGTCATTTTCCTGTGCTTTATTGCCAACTGCCCGAAATGCTTCATTTCCATTAAAAGTAAAACCCTCTGCGGTATTATTCAACGCAGTATTGTTATAAACAGATATCGCGGCATTATTATTTATAATTGAAAATCCTCCATTCCCATTTTCCTGAGCAGTATTATTGTAAACTTCAGGGATGACGTCGCTGGAAGCAACCGTAAGACTAAAGCCGGCATTGGAATTATTTACAGCACGATTATAGCTGATGTTGCTTCCCACCCAGTTTCTGATGAAGATCCCATTTGTATTATTATTAAAAGAATTATTAAAAATTGTGCCGTTAAAAGTACTGCTGTTAAATCCGTGGGTGAAATTCCTGACTTCAGCAACATTTTTTATAGTGACATTATTGAACCGGTAATTGACAATATTATTTACGGTTATCCCTGCACCAGTCCTATTTCCGCTTATCGTAAAACCTCCGCCGTCTAAAGAGATATTACTTGCGCTGATAACAAAACAGCTAGTTCCAGAGATGTTGACATCTCTGGTTAAAGTTAGACTCTGATTGACAACTCCGCACTGAGTAGAATTGGCATAGGGGGTAGATAAAAGCGCCAAGGTCCCGGAATTGAGAAGATTGACTGTACTTAAATCAGTTTCAGATCCTTTGGGGCTGTCGTTTAGCAAGGTCCAGCTGCCACTGTAATTGATCCATAAGCTCAAAGATTCATTTTGCCCGATCAATTCTGAATCTTGCCAGGATAAAGAAATATTGTTGATAAATGAAGTACCGGCGAGAGGATTAACAACCAGAGTGCCGTTGAGAGAGATGATCTGGATGAATTTCTTAAGGAAGGAATTGTAATTGAAAGGTAAATTAGCCGGTACTCCTGAATAATTTATGGCATATTGTGAAGTTTGATTTAGGTAATCTCTAAGAGTTAGCAAAGTCTCATTCTCATAATTACCGTTAGGATCATCTATGGTTATATTTGTAAAATTATAGAATTTGTTTCCGCTCACTCCGCTGGTATTTAAAAAAATGTCGTAGGAATTGTTATAATAGCGGTCATTGAAGACATTCATGCTGCTATTAAAGTGGATGCCGGCAATTTCGTTGCTATGGGCAGTATTATTACTCCAGTATCCAGAAGTAAATAAATTATTTCCTTTAAATCCGCTCTTAGTATTGCTGTAGGCGATATTATCCTTAAATATTGAATTAGAATTATAAAATTCAAAACCGTTTTCCCCATTTTCCCTAGCAATATTGTTTGTAAAATAATCATTGCTGCTTACCAAAGTAAACCCATTTCCTGTATTTAATATAGCCTGATTGTTAGAGATGTTAGAATTGCCACCAGAGACCGATAAACAATAGAAGCCTACGCCACCGTTTTCTTGAGCTTTATTGTCAACTGCTCTAAAAATTTCAGTTCCCTCTAAATGAAAACCATTTCCGGTGTTATTCGACGCGGTGTTATTGTATAATCTTATTATCGCGTCATAATTTATGATTGAAAACCCAATATTCCCGTTTGCCTGAGCGGTGTTATTGTAAACCTCAGGTATGGTTTCACCTGAAGTAAGAGTAAGGTTAAAACCTAGTCTAGAATTATTTATGGCACGATTATAGCTGATGTTACTGCCTACTAATTTATTGATTAAGAGCCCATAAGTATTATTATTAAAAGAATTATTAAAAACAGTGCCATTGAAAGTGCTGCTGTTAAATCCGTGGGTGAAATTTCTTACTTCAAGAAAATTTCTGATAGTGATGTTATTAACCTGAAAATCAATAGAATTATTTACGGTTATCCCTGCTCCGGTCCCATTTCCGCTTAAGGTGTAACCACCGCCGTCTAAAACGACGTTACTTACATTGATGATAAAACAAGTATCAGTCGTATTGATATCTCTGGTCAAGATAATACTTTGATTAACTATCCCGCACTGAGTGGAATTTGCGATAATATTCCTGTCTACTAATATAGTTACATTATTTGATCGGGCTATCGTTCCATCACCAGTACCATTGTTTGGTGTTGCAATAACTGACCAGTTTTCTTCTCCGACAGTTTCCTGCGCTGCAATTATGTTGCTTTGATTCTTCCAGAGGGTAAAGATCTGTTCTGCTGAGAGAGAACGATTAAAAATAGTCACTTCATCGATGGTTCCGTTAAATGGTGATAATATAGAGCCTGCTTGCTGTGCTCCTATGATAATCGGTTCAGCACTATTCGCCCAAGCATCTTCACTTACATTGGCAAAAGTACATGGAGTTGAACCGACTTCAGTCCCATTGACAAATACTGCCGTGTCAGTTAAGTTATACCTTGCGGTAACAAACTGCCACGTTCCATTTTCAATAATTATTGGAGAATTTGCTTGACAGTTTCTGCTGTTGCTTGTAGTATTATGACCAATTATAAACCATAATTGCCTAGTCGTCGCTACATAAAATTTTATTAGCTCTGTGGTGAAATCACCACCATCATATGTACGAGCTCGCGCAATTATAACTCTATAGGCATCAGCTGAATAGTTATTCGGATTTATCCAGGCACTGATAGTACATCCCTTGGTGCATATCGACCTATATCCTGTTTGGAAACTGTTATTACCTATCACAATGGCGCTGTCTACACTCATGTTAAATTTGTAAGCTCCCTTTCCGTCATAACCACCGGTAGAATTCCAATATGCATTTACTAACGCAGATCCATTATTCCCGAATCCAGAATAATCCCCAGTATTATTGTAATCAGTATTATTTATACCTTCAAAGGGCATGTTCAACATCATAATTGGTGTATTGCCTCTCACCCAGTTGTAAATGACTTTCAGCGAAGTCCCATTTGCTTGGGTGGTGTTATACGCAGTAAGATTCACATTGGTATCGTTAATTGTAAGATTGGTGGTATTAAGCACTAAGGTGATTGCGGGGATAGCCTGGACGTCAATCTGCTGTATTCCGAGAGAAGAGCTCTTTTCTTTAGCGATCTTTGGTTCTGTATTTATTTCCTGATCAATCTTCGTATCAATTTTAGTAGTTTCCCCAACCTGGAGCGGCGGTTCAATAATCAACTTAGTGGAGGTACCAGGGGTATTATTATCAATCTCAGGTACGGGAACTAATTCTGTTTGGCCGGTTTGTTCTTCAACAGGTATAGTGCTGATGGCCGCACCGGTAAGCATGTTCCCTTTAAACGTAAAGACTGCTAAAAAGAAGGAAATAGTCAATACTAAAAATACTATCAAGCTCTTTTTTGTAAAGTCCATTACTGGTTAGACTTAATTACTAAAGTATTTAAATATTTGTAGATGAGAAGTTCTTGAGTAAAAGTGCGGGAATAATGAGCTAATGGTTTTCAGGCTATTTTTACACCAAGCCAATAAAATCGGAGATTTTTTAAAGCTCTTTTCTTTCTTGAAGGGTTATGGATGCTAAAGAACTTGGCCTTAAATGCGGATTAGAAATCCACCAGCAATTAGAAGGCACAAAATTATTCTGTTCCTGCCCGACCCTCATCAGGGATGATGAGCCAGATTTCATTGTGCAGCGCAGGCTGCGGGCCGCAGCAGGAGAAGAAGGAAAAGTGGATATTGCCGCAAAACAGGAACAACTGCGGGGAAAAACATTTTCTTACCATGGGTATAAGGACACTACCTGCCTGGTAGAGTCTGACTGTGAACCGCCGCATGAGGTCAATCTTAATGCTTTGACTGCGGCGTTACAGTTGTGTGCAATTGTTGATGCAAAAACATTTCCGGTAGTCCAAGTGATGAGGAAAACTATCATAGATGGCTCAAATACTTCCGGATTCCAACGGACGGCTCTGCTGGCAAAGGATGGAACTATCAAAACCAGCGCGGGAGCAGTAGGAATAACCAACATCTCATTAGAAGAAGATTCCTGCAAGATCATCAGCGAAAATACGGAAGAGAAGGTATATTCTTTGGATCGCTTGGGGATACCATTGATCGAGATCGGGACCGCTCCGGACATAACTTCTCCGGAACAGTGCCAGGAAACAGCAAAAAAAATAGGGATGTTATTGCGCTCCCTGCCAAATGTAAAAAGAGGTTTAGGCACTATAAGGCAAGATGTAAATGTCTCCATCAAAGGAGGAACGCGGATAGAGATCAAAGGAGCACAGGATCTACGGCAACTGCCGTTATTGGTGGAGATGGAAGTCAAGCGGCAGGAGGAGTTATTAAAGATAAGAGATGAATTAAAAAAAATCACCATGCCTTCCTTCCAGGTTATAGATGTCAGCTCATTATTTGTTAATTCTGCAGCAAACGTGATTAAAAATACGCTTGCTAAAAAAGGCACAGTCTTAGCTATGAGATTGCCTGGATTTGCTGGTTTTATAGGCAGAGAAGTGCAGCCGGGACGAAGGTTGGGAACAGAGTTTTCAGACCGGGCCAAGGTCCGTGCAGGAGTGGGCGGCATATTTCATTCTGACGAACTGCCCAGATACGGCATCTCTGAAAATGAAGTTGCCCAAGTCAAAGCAAGACTGGAATGTAAAAGCGGAGATGCTTTTGTGTTAGTCGCTGATACTGAGAGAAAAACGCATCTAGCGCTGGAAGCGGTCTATGAACGGGCGCAGCAGGTGTTGAAAGGTGTTCCTGCTGAAGTGCGGAAAGCTAATGCGGAAGGTACAACTACTTATCTGCGGCCTATCCCTGGTGCAGCAAGGATGTATCCTGAAACTGATGTTCCGCTTATCAGGCCCGATTTAAAGAATATTGAATTGCCGGAATTATTAGAACAGAAAATCGCACGCTATCAAAAAGATTTCGGATTAAGCAAGGATCTGGCTGAATTTGCAGCTAAATCTGAACTGGTGCATCTATTTGAAGAATTAGTTGCTCAATATCCGAAAATCAAGCCGGCTTTTATCGCAGAAACCTTGATCTCTGTACCGCTGGACATAAAACGGCAATATCATCATGATCCGGAAAAATTGACTGAAGAAAATTTTAAGGATGTTTTTAAGTATCTGGCTCAAGGAAAAATACACAAAGACATAGTTTTAGATGTCTTGCTGGACATGCTTACTGATAAATTTGACCTTAAAAAATATGCTGCGCTGGGCACGGAAGAAATACATAAAGAGTTGTTAAATATCGTCGCTGAGAATAAAGGAGCGCCTTTTTCAGCTTTGATGGGGTTGGCCATGAAACGTCTTGGCGGAAAGGCTTCCGGACAATTCATCTCTTCAGAATTGCAAAAGATCTTGGAAAAAGGGCATTGATACTGCAAAAAGACTGCAGAATTTTTTAACTATTGTTTTTGTTTAAGGTTATATTTCATGGTATTTTATTATGTTTTAGTCAAAATGCTCGTGACCACCACTGGTCACAGACCGGTAGCATGCTCGCTTCGCTCGGGTCACCCGCTATTGAGTGGGAACTGTGCATTTTGACTTACGAATGCGCCTCTGGTCAATAGACCAGAGGAAATGAGTGTATTATATTTTTAAATCTAAATATATATAAGTATCTTCTTTCTTTCTTTAAGGGATGGCCAGAGGTTCTTTATGTACGATAGTATTCACATTAAGCGCTGCTGCTTGCGTCTCTAGGACAGCTGCGTATACCTCACCTACTGAACCAATCATACAGTACATTGTCATGGAAAAATCATGCCCTTCTGCAACGATAGAAGAAAAAAAAACTGATCCAGTAACTCCTGAATACCACGCTTTGCTTGACACCATCGCCTGGGCAGAGGGGACAGATCACCATTATAACATGATGATTGGCAGGATGTTATTCACGGATTATTCTTCTCATCCGATCGAAACAGGCGAGATGCCGGAAAAAGGCATCCCCTTCAAAACACGGGAAGGAAAATATTGGAGAATCATGTATTCTTCCGCAGCTGGAAGATACCAATTTTTATACAGGACGTATAAATCTCTTAAGGATGAAGGCTTTTTCCAGACTGGTTTTTCCCCAGCGGAGCAGGACCGGGCGGCGATATATTTAATCCAAACAGATGAAGTTACGCAAGAAGTACTTGACGAAGCAATCCAAGAAAAAAATGCAGTCCAGAAACAACAGGAGTTCATAGAGATCTGGCATAATTTGTCGGGAACCTGGGCCTCATTGCCGCATAAGAAAACAAAACGCAGCAGGTATCAGTCTCAGTTTGCCAATAAAAATGAAGACCTGCAAAAGGTATTCTTTATCTACTATGGCCAACATAAAAAATAGGAAATTCATATCTGTGCTATTTTGCACCCTGTTGCTCATTTTATTACTGCTGTTGTCGTATAAGATGGTGCTTTTTTTTACTGATGCGACTCCGGCCCAAAAACAAGTTTTTTCTTTTTTAGACGGAAAGGGAGAATTGGCGACAGAGTTCACTGAACTGGAGATCTCCCATCTGCAAGACGTCAAAAAGGTGATGAAATATGCTGATTATCTCTTCTATCTCATGTTATCAGTGGTCACAGCTATGATCACCATTTACAGAAAAGATAAAGTATTTCTGCTTCATCTGCTGAACTACGGAGGGAAAGTCACAATCGCAGCAGTGCTTTTGGTAGGAGTATCAGCGCTGCTTTCATTTGATCAGGTATTTGCGGCATTCCATAAAATATTTTTTCCACAGGGGAATTGGACCTTTGCGGCGGATTCAATGCTGATACAGACCTTTCCTCTGGATTTCTTTGTCGGTATAAGTTGGAATGTCTTCCTCTTAACATTTTTTTTAGGTATACTTTTTATAGTTTCAGGGTATATCTATGGATATGTTCTTCGCGACAGGAATTAAAGCATGGATTTACCTTTTGATAGTCCTGATCTTAGTGATCGTCTTTTTAGTGATCTTGTTCAATCTGTTCTTGTTCCTGCTTCCGGTGATCATTGTTATTATCATCCTGAGCTATATTTTCCGGAAAATGAACAGACTAAAAAAGAAAAAACGAAGATAAGCAGAAAAAAAGAAGAAGATAAACAGCATGAAACCATTGATCCTCATCAATTTCAAGACCTATCCTGAAGCAGCGGGAAAGAAAGCATTGCCTTTGGCAAAGAAACTTGAAAAAGTCAAGACTAAAAATTACGAAGTTGTGATCGCGCCGTCTCTTCCGACGTTGGAAGAAGTAGTAGTAGGAACATCATTGACCGTTTTTTCCCAGCATACAGATCTAGCAGGATTAGGTGCATACACCGGAAAGATCTCCGCGCGGGAATTAAAAAAAATAGGAGTTAAAGGAACCTTATTGAATCATTCTGAAAGAAAAATTCCATTCCCTATCTTAAAGAAAATAGTCGCTGATTGCAAAAAACAAAAATTGATCACTGTAGTCTGCGCATCTTCATTGGTGGAAGCGCACCATGCTGCAGGATTAAATCCGGATTATCTTGCTTATGAACCGCCGGAATTGATAGGCGGAAATATCTCTGTCACCAAGGCCAAGCCGGACATTATTTCAAGAGCGGTAGAATTAGTCAAGGGCACCAGTCCAAAAATAAAAGTATTATGCGGTGCAGGCGTTCATTCCAGAGAAGATATCCTGAAAGCATTGCAGCTAGGAGCAAAAGGAGTATTGATTGGGCATGCGGTGCCAAAAGCAAAAGATCCGCAGAAAGTTCTAAGAGAATTGCTTAAATAATTATAAGCACATAATATCCATAAGCATATAGTATCTATTGAATATCTTTAATATCTTTGTCTATTCTTTAAAAATTGATATTTTATGCAAACACTGAATCTTTACCTTCCTACAGAAATAGAAACTGCAAGATTAAGAAAAGACCTGGAAGAGATCATTGCTAATTACTGTGGCAAGGAAAAGACTTATTTTGCCTTTCCGCTTCCCTATGCGGTAGGTTTGGCACAAGTCTATGAATTTCCATCTAAAGGCATAGTCATCACAGTGACAAATGATACAGGGATATTCTGTGAAGAAAATTTGCCCGTTCCAGGTGGAAAATTATGGTATAATGCCAAGATCTATTTTCTTGGATTCGATGAAGAGGCCCTGGAATTTCAAGGCCTGAGACAGAATTTTGAATATTTGAATAGTAAGTACTAGAGGCTCTGTCCTGAATGTGGTTAGCGTGTGATTCGAGCGATAGGTCTTTTGCAGATTCAATTGCGACAGGGGGAAGTCCCTTCCGGGGATGTCGCATTACAAATCACATACTAAGAGCGAGTCCACGCTAACCCGAGCGATAGCGAGATTCAGGACAGAGCCAGTACTAGAAATATTAAAATGAAGGGTTTAGCGGTTTGGATAGATGATGGTAAAAACAAAATCAGACCACATTCACAATAAATGTCTGTGGATTGCCGTATTGATTATTTTTGCTGTCAAAGACTTCCGCGACAAAGACGTATTCACCTTTCAACGCATCTTTAGGCACCTGGATAAGAATCGCTTCTTTATCATTAGCATTGCTCTCTATAGCGACAGGAACAGTATTGAATAAAGCCCAGGCAGCGATATTCAAAGCATTGACCTGTGAAGTTATATCGACGTTGGTATCATCAGTGACTTTGATGAAACGTATGCGGATCTGAAAATTTTCTACTGCATCATAGGTGTTCAATATTCCTAATCCAAAGATATGGCTGTCCCCACGGGGGATGGTAGCTACATGCAATGGAAGAGCTACTTTCTTTCCCTGGCCGACTAAAAGGCGTTCCAATTCATCCTGTGTTTTTGAGTCTAACTGCCCTTTTATCTCCTCCGCACCGCTGATGAATTGGTAGATTAAAGTGATTCCTCCAGATAGTATCACTAAAGAAATAATGACTACTACCAGAGTTTCAACAGAAAGGCCTATAGCTCCTCGAGTATCTGTATTAGAGTGCCTCTTTTTCATGCTATAGTTGCTAGCCAAATAGTATTTATAAATTTGTCTCTTGCGAAATTTTAGCATGTCGTTGGAAAATAAAGTGCATCTCTTCTCCATAGGTATATTTGCTGCAATTACAGGAACTGCATGCACTGAAGATCCAAAAAAAATAGGCGGAGTAGCTATCTCCGAAGCCGTCACAGATAATGATGGAAGAGCTTACTTTACGGAAGAAAAGAGCGGTGAAGAGGTAGAAGTACACCTTACTATCGATAAAACTGATTTTCCTATCTCCGATGCTACGGTATTGTATTTTGACGGCGCTGATTTCAAAGCTTTCCTGCTGAATCATCGAGCATTTGCACCGCAGCTGCAGATCGCTGAGCATAACAGCAACCATTATTATTCTTTAACCCCTGCTCCCTTGCAAGCCTTACATAATAGTTTTTCAAAAGAGAGGTCTAAGCCGGCGGCAGAAGGATACCTTTCCTGGGCGGAAGCAAACTGGGAACATACCGGATGCCTGAATAGGAAGAATATGGTCACTTTGATGAAACCGGGAGCATATCTTATGAAAAAGTTAGGTCTTCTGGAAACCATCGGTTTTTCTGATGAAAAATTTGATCAGAGAGTACAATATGTTGAGGATAATCTGCCTGAGTCGGCATCGGCAGATGTTTATGTGTTTATTCCATACCAGCATGGATTCAGCGCTTCAACCACTACTATCACCGCATTGGATATAAAGTTTAAAGGCGGATGTATAGATGAAACCGGAAACAATTCCAGCAGTGGAAGCTCGGATAATGGCAGCGATGATGATAATAATAATAATAATAATTATGATGTTTGTCCAGGAACGCTTTTTTGCGATTACTTTAATGGAAGCGCATTGAATACAAGCAGATGGAACATCGTGAATGATTCAGGGATAGAAGTGCAGGGAGGATGGCTTTCTTTGCCGAATGCATCTTCCATCGCTGTGCAAGATCAATTAGGTAATTCCTGCCAGGATAAAGAAGTTAATCTGCGTTCCGCTTCATATGTAGGATCAGTCTTCTTAGGGGATATGGGATTGTCTGCAAACAAAGATAAGGGCATACTAAGCTGTGATGGAGAAGATGCGATTGTGGATATCACGGGAGCTGAAAATGGCCTCTCCTTATACAAAAGCGGAGGGCTGCTTTCGCTGCTCATTGATGATAAAGTGACCAGTATCCCCTGCTCTAAAGACATCAGCTATGTGCAACTTACTGCCGGATTGAATGATCTGGTAGAGATCGACTATGTGAAGGTTAGGTGTAAGCAGTAAATTCTCATTTCATAACCATCGAGCTTCTTTTCTCACTTCCGGATTATTTTTTAGCTTGATAAATATAAGACCAAGGATTACAACAATGATCATAACTAAAAAACTTCCATAAAGAAATCTGTTCAAGAGATGCAAAATATATTGTTCAATGGTCAGATCAGAATAGGGAAATAAAAATACCCTAAAGACAAAGGCTTTTAGCCCGTGAATGATAAAGGAATATAAAACGCCCAAAAATAGGACATTCTTGAAATTGAAATCATAAAATACGGTAAGTTTAATTACAGAAAAAGCCACCATTAAGGCCCAGAGAGCCTGGGTTAAGTTTAAGATGAAAGGAAACTTCTCACTTAAAGGAACTGCCACATAATATTGTGATATTACTACTAAAACCGCTCCGATAATGTAATACTTTATCGGCCAAATATATTCTTTCAAAGTTTTTCCGAATAGTTTCATTTTGTTGCCTTAACACCAGTTTGGTCAGATTATATTTGAACATTTTTAGGATATTTAAAAGTTGTTATGCTACAGCTCGAGGTATAATTATGTAAAATGATATAATTCTAGTAAAAAGAAACTTTTAAATAGTAGTTTACTATAATAATTATGTGGTAAAAAAAGAGGTAACCAAGGATGGAAAAAAACTTTTCACTATTGCTTTAGTTTGTGTTGTCGCGTTAGCGATTTTTACCACCATATACAGAATTTGGGAAATAATGTTATTTAAAGGTACAGAAGGATACTCTTTGCCTTATAATGTTTCAGGTATGTTATCTTTGCTTGCCTTGCTTACACTATTCTATATTGTTTTATTAAAAAGATGGAAATGGGGTTTTTGGTACGGTTTTGTTTTATCCGCAGTTTTATTTTTGTCTTATCTGTTCAAGAGCCCATTTGTATGGCCTTATGCAGTAAATGTTGTGCTATCACTAGCTTTGATTATTATACTGGTCATATCCAGAAAAAGATTCGGCAAATAAATTATTTTTATTTCTCTTAGTTTTGTCGTGTATATATAATAAATTATTTCAGAAGTAGTAAAAAAATAATGCAGCGCCTTTCACAACTTTCATTTTCCAAACAACTCTTTAAGGAAGCCAATTATCTTTTGGAAGATGCTTTTTGTTTCCTCTTTACCAGCTGCTTCAGGTTTCGGGATTTCTTTTTCTTCAACGCTCTTTTCTTCTTCAAAACCGTTTTTAATTTCTTCTCTTTCTCCAATGTCTTCAACGCAGCCAGTTGGAGGACAGCAATCATCCGGACAACTGTCATAGGTTTCTTTAGGGGATTCACAGAGGATATTACCACTAACACCGCGCCAATAATATAATACTTAATCGGCAGAAGGGATTCCTTCAATGTTTTTCCTAATATTTTCATTTGAACCACTTTTTAAACCAACTAATGATTCTTCCAAAAAAGCTTTTTTCTTCAGCACCATTATTCTCAATAAGATTATCGGTATTAATCTCATTACCAGCTTTTGCAACTACTATTCTTTCTTCAGTATTTTTGCTTTCACAGATTTCATCTTTAATAATCCAATTACATTCTTGAGGATGAGCATAGCATGCTTCTCCATTGCCGTCAAACTGGGCGCAAAAATTGTTATCCCCATAATCATCTATTTGATTACCAATAGTCTTATTATCACTCGTTTCTGTTTTCCCTTCACAACCGCCCGACTTGCAATCTTCACAACAATTATTTTCAGATTCTTCTGGCGGTTCGCAAATGTCATTGCCGCAGTTTGTAAGAGAGGATTTGATTCCTTGCTCATCTAATTTAGAATTGATACTGTCGATACTTTTACCTAAGTAATTCATTATAGGCTCTGGCTGGATTATTTCAGTACATTGAATCTTATCTGGGCTAACACTTTCACCTTCAAAGAAATATTCTCTAGGTCCGGTACCAGCAACAATATATTCGCCATTAAAATCAACCTTAGTTATCCAGGTATTTGCCTGATATTCCCATAACGGCTTATTGCTGTTCTTAGAGAAAAGATAAACTTTTTTTGTTGTTCCGCCAGCGGCTAATAAACTGCCGTCTTGGTTAAGTTTTACGTCACCAAACTGCACGAATCTTCCGGACTCCAAAAAAGACCATAACGGCTTATTGTTGTTCTTAGAAAACAGGTAAAGATGGCCGGTAGTCGTCCCAGCAGCAATGTAATTACCATCACTAGAAATAGAAACAGCTCTTGCGGTACTGTCAGCAGGAGAAGAAAAGCTCCAAAGTTTCTTTCCTTGGTTATCAAACAGAAAAACAATCTCTTTCCCTTGCATATGGTCAGCAGAATAAGCTATTAAGCTTCCATCATCTGAGATTGCTGATTTGTGTACTGGGGAATCTACTGTCAAGGGTTCGCTTCTAAATAATTGTTCTCCTGCTCCAGAGAATAAATACGCCCTTCGGTCTGGGCAGCCGGTGGTGGCAGCAACATATTTGCCATCTGGAGTAACGTCCGGCTGGTAAAAATTCCCAGATTGTTCATACCCAGGATGAGAAGCTCTGTACTCTCCTAATTTATTCCCTTCTTTATCAAATATAAATATTTTATCTCCTTTTGGTCCAGCATTACCGGTTCCGGCAGCAATGATACTGCCATCATCAGACATATCAAGACCTATTGATCCGGATTCAATATTTGCTGTCCATAAAGGAACATTACTTTCTTTCTTAAATAAATAAAGAGTGCCATCCAACTCCCCGGCGATATAAGCGCCGTCAGCAGAGATGGCTATCCCATGAGAGTTTCCAAAGACTGTAGAAGGGATCTCACATTGCTTGCAAAATGACCACAAAGGAACATTGCTGTCTTTAGAAAATAAATAGATATAAAAATCAGTTACAGCAGCAATATAATTGCCATCTTTTGAAATAGCTACCCCTTCCACCCAATCTCTACCAGTGGGATAATTCCAGGCTTCTTTACCTTCCTTATCAAGTAAAATAATCTCATTATTATCTAATTTTTCTGAAAACAAAACCGGGCCATTATCCGGGCTGTCAATCATACTTCCTCGGACCTTTCCGACGCCATTGCTAGCTTCATAATAATAAAAGTTAGTGCTGCCGGAATCAGGAACATAATTGTAAACATAGGTAGCTCCACTTTTTGGATCGCCTTTTAACAATGCCATGTCATGCCATTGGCCGTTAAGATTAATTCTCATATATTCTGGCTCACGTCCTTTTTCATCTTTGTAAATTGCATAATAAGTATAGTTTGTACAAGTGACGCCCCAGGAAGGATAGACATCGGAATTAACTATTACAGGAGCATCTATAGTTTCGGCAGCAGTTAATTTTGGCACCATCTCTGTAGATTTTTCCTCAGCAAGAACGAGACTAGATAAGCATAATAGAATCAATAATAAAATTATTTTTTTCATTTTTTTACCTCTTTTTTATTTTTAGCCACGATTTTATTATTCTCAACATTATCTTTATCTAGAGGCTTTTTCCGTATAAATTCCACCAGGAAATAAATGATTGCTCCAACGGGAACCGGGAAACAGATTAAAAAAACTATCAAAAACCAAACTATTTTATTTAAGTGCCTAAACTTTTTTCTGACCAGACAATGAATCGACATCCAAATCCAGAGAATGGGCATGATCACCATAAAAACAAAGATTAAAATCATTTGTCCCAACTCAAAACTGAGCAGGTTTTTTATACTGTAAATAGTGGTCTGTATTTCTGAATTAACCATATCATTAATTATGAGGTAGTAAAGTTCAAAAGTAGAAGCATATGACCCCATCAGACTATTATATGCCGCATAATAATCACCGGCTTTGGTTTGCTCTTGGACTAAAATCATATCTTTCTTAGTTTGGTTAATCTGTAGGAGCACTTCTGTGTTGGTAATATTTGTTTCTCCTTTGCGATATATTTTATTATAGAGGATAATGCTTTTATCATCAGAATAAGGACCTTGGATATAATCTTGCAATTTTGGTGCCAGTAAAGTAAGAGAAGTAGAAGCAGCTTGCAGCTGTTCAGCAAGAACTTTTTGCACTTCCGCCCGAACCTGGAGATACTTATCATTTAGATGAGCTTCTAAAGCGCGTTGAACAGTTACCTTCACACTGATCGGGGGCTTCTCCGCGACAGTAAAGATTTCTTGTCCTATTTCTTTATTATATTTTTTCAGAGAATAAAATATCTCATTGGCTTCTGAGAGCGAAATCAACTGGGCAATATCTGGAAAAAACCGATTAGTGGAGAGGTAATCCCAATGTTTTTCTTCACTTATTAATAACCTTCCTCCTGTTAAGGAAACGGTTACCCTTAGGCCAGAGGTTTCCGCGCTTTCTAAACTGTAATGAAGGAGATGATTTTGAGTGAGACCGTCTTCTTTAGCCAAAATAAACAAACCCGGTTCGGTACGAGCAAATGAGGCAAAATTAGTCCCCCAAGTGGGATCGAGAGGAATCCAGCCGTAAGGAGGAAGATAAATCTCGGGAAAAGCGTGACCCTCAGCTTTCCCTTCCACCACAAACAACATCACAAAACGTGAAGGGATTCCGACCGCGCGGGCTAAAGCAATGAATAATTTAGTGTAATCATCACATATGCCTTTCTTCGTCTGCAGAGTGAGCAGGGCTCCAGTTTCTATGTTTTCTTCGTTCTCTCCTCTTTCTGCTTTCCCATCCTCTACTACTTGCCTAATCCTGGCTTCTTTTTCGTAATCATATTGCACATTCGCAGTAATCCAGTTGTAAATCTTATAGGCTTTCCAGAACGGATTTTTTTCTTCACCCACAATTTTTTGGGCCAGTTCTTTAATTATAGGATCTTCCACCTCTATTCCTGCCGCAGGCTGAGTAAACTTTTCCAGAAGCGCAGGATCATAATTGACGTTGATTTTATTAACATCTAGATGAGAAAAATAATCTGCCCCCCAGAGCATCCCCATATAAGTCAGACTAATATTGAGAGTTTCTTGTGCTTTTAATTCTTTAATTTTAAATTCTATTAAATCATTTTCCCCCTTTGTTATTTTGTAAGGAACAGGAGAGGAAATATTGTAGACGAAAAAGAAAATGTTTGGGGGAAAACTTTTGAAAGATAGTGTCGTAATCACAATATCTTTTTTGGGAACTGACTCTGTATTAGTGATTAGTACGTTCTTGGTAATAATCATGGGACTGTCAGCAAGCAGTTCAAAAGGAACTTCTTTCTCTTCGGGCAGAGCCGGATCTAAACCGCTCACAGGAAATTTTAAATCTTTGCTTAAGCAAACTTCAGTTTTGCTACAGATTCTCCCTTTCCCTCCTTTCAGAATGATGGTGGCGTTTCCCCAGAGAGGGATATTAGGAGTAAAAGAAAAAGTAGAACCTTTTACTTCGATTAAACCTTTAATCGGTTTATTTTCTTCATCAATCAGTTGGAGATTATTTTCATTGATAGCCTGAGCGGCTAATATTTTATTCGTGAAAAAAGTGTAAGTCGGTCGCGCAGATTTTTTTAAACAGATGAAGTAATCTAATTTAACTCCATACAAAGTTTCGGTCGTGACTACAACCTGGCCTGACCTTAAAAAAGTCGAGCTAATCAGACAAGGCTCTCCCTCAAAATAAATTTCCAGAGGGTCTTTGTCAATTGCCGGCAACAACGTTTCCGGATTAGCAGGAACAGGAAAGTTATCGGCAACTTTCACAAATGTAGGTTCGCTGACCTCATAGCCCCTGTCATTGAGCGTGATGGTAATGTTCGCTTTCAAAACTTCGCCTTGATGAATATAACCTTTGATCTTTATTTTTCCCTGCAATTCAGAATCGTGGTTAAAACCATGGAATATAAAGTTGTAATCGCCATCAGCATAACCAACCAGTTGTATTTGATACACCCCATTATAGATGCTCGGAATGATGATATATTCAGCATCGCCGGCTTTTTGTAGAGGAGAACAGATGGCTGCATTGTCACACAATAATCTTTTGGTTTCGGGGTCAACCCCATATGTATGATTGAAAGGGTCAGTAATAGTCATATAAACGGGGCTGTGCTTGGCGAATCCGGCCGGGCCGCCGCCTTTCATATTTTTGAGGAAAGCCTCTTTGGCTGGCCCGCCATTTTTCATCATCTTTAAAAAAGCTGCCGTATTGTATGCGCCATATTCGGGTCGAGGATATTCTTGCATAAACTTTGCAGTATTTTCAATTTTCTGGTCACTAAAATATCTCAGCATCTCCCATCTGGGCTCTTCTAATTGACCCTCACCAAAAACAGCACTAGCAACACCGTAACTTGTAAAAATTCTGTCAAAAAGTGCCGTTCTCTTCCTCATCTCCATTTCCATTCGAGCTTCATAATTGGCAATAATTTGATTCATGATCTTTTTCTGATTGGCTTCAAATTCGACACGATCTCTGGTATCTTCTATCGCATCAGCCATCATGCTAAAAATAATACCTCCAAAAGGCAAGAAATTGTTGTAGAAACGGAAAGCTTTTTCGGAATAAACTTGGTCTTTTTTGGCGTTGGTAGGGTCAGCATTATAGGCTTTGGCGGCCTCAAGCCAGGCTACGCCATCAGAGATGATGGGAATCATTTTAGCTCCCGGTTTCTTGGCTTCTTCAGCTGTTTCTCTGGTTCTATCTGTTCCCCTCTCTCCCGCTTTTAGAGCTACAGTAGTATCATAATCTCGATCTCGTTGGATAATCCGATTCAAATCGTCCAGAGTCAAAATATTCTTCAGAGCACTTTTATAATACTCTTTTTGCAGATCGTTTAAAGTCTCCATTCCATCAATGGTCTTCTCAATAATCTGGGAATCAACTTTTTTTGCGGAAGCCGCATTTACATTAGGAAGAGAAAGTAATAACGTAAATAAGACAAATAAAAGGGGGAAGAAAATTTTGTAATTTTTAATAATTATCTTTTTCATCTTACTCATTTCCCCTTACTTCACCCGCAATATTTATTGCGACCTCTACATAACGGGACTGTCTTTCCATATCATCACTTATTTTATCGCAAATAACTGCATCAAGCTTGATATGGGTGCAAAAATCACCAATGCAATCATCTCTTTTTTCTCCAGTGAGGGTTTCACAAATGGACATATCTTTATCGACCATAGCTCTATCTCTCACGCAGTCTTTTAATGTGCTGCCTTTACCTGAACAAAAAGACATTGGCTGTTCAAAGAAGGTCAAGCAGTTTGCATTATTTTTACATAAAGAAACATCCCTCTCTTTAAAAGCTAAACAAGTGCTTTTATCCTGCTCGCCGGCAGGAAACTTATCGCAATATTCTGTTTTAATATCCTCTGATTTATCCCACCAGTATAAATTACTAACAAAAGTGAAATAGCATTGTAATCTTTCATTCTGATCATAATCAATGTCATCACAAAAGTGAATATTATTGCTTATAACAGCCAGCTGATAATAGCAAACATGTTTGGATAGCTGGTCTTGCATCTTTTTACAATAGGAAGAATCTTCACCCACCACAGCCAAACAACGATTTTTATTATTTTCATCTTCTTCGTCGCCAGAATCTACTTTAATTTTCTGGCAAAATTCAGGATTATGATTTACAACAGCAAAGCAATAGTACCCATCTACGGGGCTTAATTGGTTTGTAAGCGGTATCTTCTTACATATTTGGTTAGATAACGTATCTACGTCTTCTACAACCTCTTCCTGCACTATCGGTAACTCTTCATCAGGATTAGGTACAGCTTCTTCCACTTCTTTTTGTTCCGGCTCAATATTTTTTTGATCCTCTATTGATCCTATTTCTGCAGAAACATCAGGGATATTATCTGTTTTATCAATTTGATCAGTACAACCAATAATAAGAATCAATAATGATAAGATCAAAATTATTTTTTTCACTTATTCTACCTCTTTTATATTTCTGATAGATAGACTACTACTTAAATGTTTTTTAAACACGCACGCTCATTTTTCACAGAGCTTCAAAGATGACTTTCAAAAATAGAAAAACTAATAAAAATAAGAAAGAAATTAGAGAGATTTCACTTCACGATTTCATATTCTCTGACAATCATGACCAAGAACAGCAGCAATAACACTGCGCCAGCGATCATATGCCAGATGCCTTCCAGGATGCTTTCTGCGGTCAGAGATAAATACATACCCCAGCCCATCACAATAAAGCCTAACCAAAGGAATTTATCTAAGACTAACTTCATGATCTCAAATTCTTGCGCTTCAGATAAGCGTTTTTTTCCATTTGATGATGATCGTGCCATTTTGATTTACCTCATTTATCCAACACGCACGAAGAAGCTTCGGGTGTCATACAATTCACAGCCTGCACCTACGGTGCTGGAAGCACAAGCGCCAGGAGTGCTTTCTGCTAATACATCGGCTTTATACAGATAATTTCCTGCAGCGCTACTCTTGGCAGAAAGGGTTAAAGGAATAACATCGCCTACCGTCGGGGATAACCTTTTTTCTACTAAACTATTGTAAAAGAAGATAATTTCATCTCCTGCTTCAGGACTTTGGTCTTCTGTCCCGTCAGGGTTTTGCTTTTTGATAAACTCAATTTTGACCCCAAAAGTCTTCTCAGTCAATCCGGTATTAACGATACCGATGTTTTCGAGCGCTTCTTTTCCTCTTTCTAGATTAACCTGAGAAGTGATGGAGACTTTCTTTCCGGATACCCGTAAATCTTCCAGAATCTGTTCCTTAATCTTAGATTGGACACCTTTACTCGTTTCACTAATATCTTTGAAAGTGCCTTTTACAAAACCTAAGCCTAAGCCTAAAACAGTAAGAGCAATGACGATAACTACAATAGCTTGAATAGACATTTCAAGAGAAGCTTTTTTGCTAATTCTCATCAACTACACCTCTTTGATACTCCTTTTTGAATACTGATATTGTAAAACAAATCTTTTAGGTATTTAAAGGTTTCTCTACTTATAGTAGTTACCCAAACACTCTTCCAATTACCATAGGCACAAAGTCTTTCCCAAACAATAAGATCAAATAGGCTATCAGGAAACTAGGCACAAATGGTATGCCTTCCTTGACTAAAACGGAACTTATGTTGTGACTATGCAGTTTCTCAATATCGCTGTTGATCAAGGTTTTCTTTTTCAACAGTTTTTTCCCGTGCACAACCACATCTTCCGCCAGCCAATCACCTTCAGTCAACATTTTTGTATCCCGTTCGCTGACAAAACAACAGCTTTGCACGGCGACTAAGAATAATAGGAGATAGTATAACACTGCCAACATGGATAAAACAAAGAGCAGGTAATGGACTAAAAATCCTGCACCTATAAAGAGTACCGAACTGAACCCTATCCCGATATGAAGTCTCTTATGGTCACCCAGCAAGGAACGTAATTCCGGAAAGAGACAGTTCCTCCGCTTAAAAGCAAGAACACCTAACCAAACCATCCCATAAAGAGCGCCTGAAAAAAGCAGTAGCAACAAAAACCATAAGGAGGTAAAACTTGCCTCAGTAAATGGATAACTGATACCTAAAGCTGCGCCCATTCCCATCAGTAATTTGCTGTCTCCGCCGCCCCATTGATGGGTATAGTAGAACAGCAAAGCTAGAAGGTAAAATGCGATAAACCCCGCTATTCCGCTTACTAAAATCTGCCACCCTTCCTGAAAAGAATAAATTCCACGAAGCCCAAAAGCAGCGGCAATAAATCCATAACTCAGCCAGTCCGGAACTTCTTTTGTCCGTAAGTCAGAATACGATGCTATGACCAACACTATTACGATAATGCCAGCCAACAAAACATCTAACATGCAGAGATAAACAACTTTAAGATATATTAATCTTTAGGTCACTAAAAGCATCAGGACAAAGACATTAGAAAGGGTTTAGTTTAGAATGCTTATTTCTTTTTGATATCCAAATAATGTCCTAATTTAGTTTTCTTTACCAGAAGATACTTGCTATTATCTTTATTGGGAGTGATAATAAGCGGCACGCGTTCGCTGATCTTTATCCCGGCTTTTTCTAATTGCTGTACTTTTCGCGGATTATTGGTCAGTAATCGTATCGAAGTTATGCCTAAATCATTAAGAATCTCAGCTGCAACACGATAATCTCGAGCATCATCCTTAAACCCAAGTTTAGTGTTAGCTTCAACAGTATCCAAGCCGCCGTCTTGCTGATGATATGCAGCAATTTTATTGAACAGGCCTATCCCACGCCCTTCCTGCTGAAGGTACAGTAAAATGCCGCCTTCTTTAGCTATCATTTTCAAAGACTGCTGCAATTGCTCGCCGCAATCACAGCGCAATGAAGAGAGGGCATCACCGGTGATGCATTGGGAATGGACGCGCACCAGGAAATTTTTAGTGGTTTTACCTTTTATCACGGCTAAATGTTCGCCGGTTGGATCTCGGTAAGCAATAACCTTAAATTCGCCATAAGCAGTAGGAAGCTTGGCGGGGGAAGTTTTCATCCATTTCATGATTAGTCTAAAAAAGGCTGGATATTAAAAATTATACTGCTTAAGATTACATTAAATAGCCAGAAAGCCTCGTCTTTTAAGACGAGGATCAGTGGCTCTGGCTATTTATGTCACAATAGGCAGGGTTAAGAAAAATCTTCTCTTTTCAATTTAATGTGTGGTGAGAAGATTTCCTGCCTATTAATGACTATTGTTAACCCCATTATCCAAAACATTTATATACAAAATTTAACTTATCCATATAAAAAACAGGTGGATTAATATGACGCATAAACCGGAACATGAGCATTTGCCTCACAACTTGATCGTAGATTTAAAACATGATGTAGAAGCACTGCAGAAAAAGTTAGCTCATCCAGATACAAAAACGCATGAACTTATTCTGGAGATTGAAAGCCTTAAAGATGCAGTGCATCAGCTGAATGTCATCTTTGAGAAAACGCTTAAGGAAATGAAGGAAGAAGACATGACTAAGACTTTTCACAACTTGATGGAAAAGATAAATTCTATGTCAGCCCAAAATGAAATGATTGCCCAAGGAATGGTAGCACTGTCAGAAAAATTAGACACTTTTATGAGTAGGCCATTAGTGCGGCCGGCTCCATCATCCATGCCCGTACAACACAGCATGGGCACTCCTGCGATGTCAGGACGGATGGCTCCAAGGCCGGAAATGCCTATGATGCAAACTTCAGAACAGGCAGATTTTCCACCGCCGCCTCCAGGACCTGCCAGTAGAAAACGTGTCGGCTTGTTCTAAACCATGAGCTCTATTCATGCCCTACAGATGCTCGCTACCGCGGCAAGACTGTCCAGAGAGGAGTTTGAATCTGTCCCTAAAGCAGAAATACACAAAAAATTAGATGATATCAAGTACTTATCATCACAAAAGAAAATTCCAAGATTAAGCCTGCGAAAAGAGATTATCCATCTGGAAAATGAATTGCAGGGTGTATTAGAATTAGAAGAGCGCTTTGCCCGGCATAAAGATAAGGAATCTATCGCTGTTGCATCACTCAAACAGCAGATTTCTGGGTTGAAGAATAAATTGAAAGCAGGGGATTATTTTGATCTAAATCATAAAGTGGAGCATCTTTCATTCCTGCTGGGAGAGCATCTCGCTAAAAGAGAAGTTGCCAACGAAGTGGGAATGATGGAAACAGCTCCGGCCAAAGAACTTCCAGTCAAAGCTCAGCCGCAAGAGATAGAGACAGAAAGATCAGAAGAAGAAAAAGCAGAGCAAAGGCGACAGGCCAGCCTGGATGCGATTAAAAAAGCGACTATGTTGCAGACGAGATTAGATGTATTAAAACAGGAGCTAGAGCTGCATCGTGAGCTGGAAACTAAAAACCCGCATGAAATGCAGATGATCGAAGAAAAAATAAAATTATTTGAAGATAAATTACAGCAATATTATGAACAGCATCCTGAAGCGAGAATGCAGGAAGGAAGTTCAGTTGAAATTCCTGCTGATTTTGAAGTCAAGCACAAGCTATTATTTCCGCAAAGTGTTAAGACAGAAGCGGAAGATGTGACGGAAGCAGAAAAGATGCTGCCCTTGCCACCACCGCCAAGGATGAGAAAGGGAGAATAATATTTAAAAAGAGCACCCCTTTTAATTGATGTAGAGAGATGATTTCTAGATGTTTGGAAGACAGGCATGACAATTTATCGTATAAACAGATTATCTGAGCTGCAAAGAAATTTAGAACGTTTCGCTGATGAAGAGGCTGAACTAGAACAGATAGCAAAGGATTTAGATACCTGTTCCAAACACCGGGAAGCTGAGGTTAGACTTAGAACGAAAGGCTTGAGTTTAGTTGAACAGGAAAACTCGGAAGAGGCAAGGGAATATGTTCATAATTTACTTCAACAATTAGTAAAAGCAACTGAAGATAGAAAAAGAAAAAAAGAATATGTTCTTACAAAAATAAAGAGAGTAGCAAAAGGAACGGCAGTAGCTACTGCGGTATTAGGAATGTTCGCTTTCGCTGGTTTGGGAGTGGAAAAAAGGTGGAATGCCAATGAATATGCTCTAGAAGCCTTAGCAAAGTATGATACGCCGGCGAAAATAAATGACATAGATGAAAGAACAGAAGTAATTTCCCAACTAGCGGAGATATTTAAAGAGCATGCAATAAAGTATGAAAGTTACCCAGCAGCCGGATTATATTTAAAAAATTTGGAAAGCAAAGGTTATACTATCAATGAGGGAGCAATTATTCTTCATACCGTTGGATATAATCTTAATGATGATTATTATTCTGCAATGAGATTACAGGAGGATAGTCTAAAGGCCCTTGATTTTATTACAACTAACAAGTTAGAGGGGCAAAAGATAAAATGCTTATTTGATTTAGCAAAAACTGTATACCCGGGGGGTATGGAAACAGTAAAACAATTACATGCTGAAGGATATTGTAAAAAAGAATAAATTTTTCTAAACTAAGAACTAAACGTCTTTCCCCAGAACCTGTTACAAAAAGGTTCATCAAAAGTAATGCTTCGCATAACTAAGAACTAAACATCTTTACCCATGATGGTCCTTCTGCCGTTTTCTTTAGCCCTTTTAGCAGCATCAAGAATTAATTGTTTTACCTTTTCATCTAATGTATCCATAAAATCGCCAGAAAGATTATCCAACCCCAAACCTGACTCTTTCAGGATCTCTTTGACTTGGGTGCGAACTACTAGATTAGTCATAATAGACAAAAAGAATTTATTTTTATTTAAAAGTTATGGTTATTTTGTCAAAATGCTCGTGACCACCACCGGTCACAGACCGGTGGCACAAGAAATCAAACAGCGATTTGATTTCTGTGCAGAAATGAAGTGATTCCTTCATTTCTTGCATGCTCGCTTCGCTCGGGTCACTCGCTATTAGGTGGGAACTGTGCATTTTGACTTACGAAT
>CAYIZT010000009.1:0-27826 GCA_964368095.1 uncultured Methanosarcinales archaeon | reverse complement strand
AAAGAATCAGAAATTATTGGAATTCGTGGATGATGTTATTCCGGACAGAGCCTCTCCTAAAGAAAACTTTATAAATAACCCCCTATCCAGAAAGGCCATGACCCACATATTAACAGTAAATCCTAACCAATTGAATAAGAAAGTTGCGGAAGAGCTGAAGAACCAGAAGTTGGTCCAGCCGACTGCTTGGGCAAAATTCGTGAAGACCGGCCATAGCAAAGAACGCTTGCCGGACAACCAGGATTGGTGGTATTCTCGCGCTGCCGCAGTTCTGCGCAGTGTAGCTAAACTAGGTCCGGTCGGGACTGAAAAGCTACGGACTAAATACGGCAGTAAGAAAAACCGCGGCCATAAGCCAGAGCATTTCTATAAGGCATCAGGATCACATCTCAGGAAAATTCTCCAGCAATTAGAAAAATCAGGCTTGGTCAAGCAGACGGAAAAGGGTGTCCACAAAGGACGCATATTGACCCCAAAAGGAGTTTCATTATTAGACAAGATTGCAGTCCAGCTTTCCAAACAAGAAAGAAAAGACCTGGAATAAAAAAATAAAAATAATGGCCACTAAAAAACATCCAGCAAAAAAGAAACGCCTCATCAAGCTTAGCAGGCAGACTAAATGGGCGCCGTTCTGGAGCGTTTTCAAGGCTTACGGTAAAGGAAGACGCGTTCACCCTTCCCGGCACACTTACGTGAAAAGATCTTGGAGAAGGACTAAAACCAAAGCATAATCACATGGCAAAGACATCTGAAAAATCATTGGAAAGGATATATAATGTTCCTCTGCGTAAAGAGTACATGAAAGCGCCTCGCTGGAACAGAACTAAGAAAGCAGTTACTGCACTTCGACAATTTCTTGCCAAGCATATGAAGTCAGAAGAAGTGCAATTAAGCATAGAATTGAACGAAGCCATGTGGAAGCACGGCATCAAGAATCCCCCTCATCACGTCAAGGTCAAAGCTGTCAAGGATGACAAGGGCGTAGTAAAAGCTGATCTGTTCGGCGCAGAAAAACCTGCTTCTAAGAAAAAAGATAAAACAGAAGCTAAAGCCGACAAGAAAGAAGTTAAGGCCAAGAAGACCGCGAAAGTCGAGCATCCAGCCGATTCAGAACAATAAATTTCTACGAACATTTTTAATTAATTCTCAATTTATCTTTAATTCATGCCACGTCAAATCTTTATCAAAAAAGCAGCGGAAGGAGAATTTGGAAAACCTCCAGCAGAACGTACTGCGGAAGAATTGGTCCAATATGGTATCGTCAACCTCGACAAGCCAAAAGGGCCGACCTCTCACCAGACTTCCGACTACGTCAAAAAACTACTCAATCTAGATAAAGCAGGACATTCCGGAACGCTAGATCCGGCGGTTACCGGCGTGCAGCCTATCGCCTTAGGCAAAGCTACCCGGATCACCCAATTCCTGCTTACTGCGCCAAAAGAATATGTCTGCCTGATGCACCTGCATCAAGAAGTCGCAGAAGAGACTATCCGTGAAGCCATCAAAAAGTTCATGGGCAAAATCCGGCAAACGCCACCGGTGAAAAGCGCAGTCAAGCGGGTAGAACGCACCCGCGAGATCTATGAATTAGAAATCATTGAAATTAAAGGAAAAGATGTCCTGTTCCGAGTAAAATGCCAGGCTGGGACCTACATTCGCGTTTTATGTCATAAGATAGGGGAAGAATTGGGAACCGGCGCGCATATGGCTGAACTCAGAAGAACCCAGGCTGGGCCGTTTACTGAACAAGATAATCTGGTCACTCTAAATGATCTGCAGGATGCCTATCATTATCACACCGAAGAGCATAATCCTAAATTCCTGCTGCACTGCATCCAGCCGATTGAAAAAGCGCTAAAATACATCCAAAAATGCTGGATTCTCGATACTACTCTGAAAAGCGTCTCTCACGGCAGGGATGTAGCCATCCCGGGCATCTCCAAATTAGAAAACTTCCGTAAGGGAGAACCCGTCGCGGTCATGACCCTGAAAGAAGAGTTAGTCGCCATCGGCGAAGCAGTGATGTCCGGAGTAGAGATAAATACTCAGCAGAAAGGGATCGCCATAAAGGTACAGAAAGTGTTTATTGAACCATTGTGATTATTGTATTGGTGTAATAGCATATATTGCCTTTCCTGAAAGTTTCTTTCTGAACCCTGATTTTGCTTTCTTCAGATCAAAAGATTGAGAGTCGAAATTTATCCATGGATCCATCCAGCCATTTTTAGCCTTAACCAGATAATGCCCGACCGGATAACGTTTTGATCTCTTTATGAAAACGATAGTTCCTTCCTTAAAAGTGATTCTTCTCTTAAGATAATGGTAATCATAGTTGAGATCTTTCTTGGCTAATACCCTTACCAAATCACGACAGAGGTAACCTGTTTTATTGACGTCGCCTAGACCTTTGAAATATTTTTTAGTATCTGTATAATTCTTATCTAAAATAAAAGCGACGCAAGCTATGCCGCAGCCGAGAGAATCCTTTTGAGTGATTGATTTTTTAACGACCATGATTTGATTAAAAATATTTATTTCATCACGGAACCGGCAACATAGCCCATCCCATAACCTAATAAAGTATGGAGGCCGCCTTTAATTCCGCCGACTGCCCCGCCTAACCCTGTGCCAAGAGCAGTTCCGATCACAGCTCCAGTGGCTCCAAGTTCTCTTCTACCAATAACTAATCCATCAATTCCAAGAAAAATTGCTCCAATTCCTCCTCGGATGAGTGCAGGAGCATAACTCAGTACCTCTTCTAGATTTTCTTTCTGGATCGGAACTCCCTGCCCATCCATATAACCGTGATAAACTCCTGCTGTTATTGAAGCGATGCCAAAGAAAATATTTGTTGCGGATGATCTCGAAGAATATTTTTTATCGTTCATTTTGTTTTTCCCAATCTTTCTCCTATCATCAGTGATCTTAAGGCAATTCGATTACCATTCCATCCCATCCGGGATTGGCAATTTTTGTTCCGTCCATGGAATCTACTATTCCGACCGTCTCATGCAGATGCCCGCTGAGTGCCAGTTTAGGCTTGACCCGCAATATAAAACTGGTAAAATCTTTGTTGCCGACATGGCGATTCCCTAACCAGTCCAGTTTCGTCCCATAAGGAGGCTGATGCGTGATCAGAATAATCTTCTTGCCATTGTGCTTCCCGTACCATTCACGGGCAATTTTTCTGAATGCAGGGTCCTGCAGCGTAAATCCGCCGCCGCCATATCCTAAGAAAACATAATCACCGACAATCTTCGCATTCCTGTCTAGATCGATCAGATTAGAAAATCCCGCCACGATATCAGAAAATTCCGGGCCTTCCTCATGATTTCCAGGCACTATATACACTTTTTTCCCGAGAGAATTGAGCTTCTTAAGATTATACTTCAATCCGTTCCCAAAAGTGGAGATATCACCGCAGCAGACCACAAAATCTATATCTTCCTTTGCGGAGCGCTTGATCAACTCATTCATTATCTCCCTGTCTTCGTGCAGGTCTGTAAAGGCTAAAAATTTCATAGTAAATAAAAAATAAAATTATGCCGCTTCTGGAAGGGCATTTTCTTCTTCTGGAGATTCTTCCATTTCTTCTGCTGGCTCTTCTTCAGCCGATTCCTCTTCTGCAGAAGCGTTCTTGGGCTCTTCTACCTGCATTGCCACAGCATTGCTCTTCGCGAATCCTAAAACGCGGACAGCTGCTTCATTGACAGGGTAAATCTTGTATAGAAGCTTCTTGATAGTCATCTGGGTCTTGCGGCTGACTAGATTTGCCACTACAGTTTCAAAAGTGTTATTCTTGACTTCTTCAGCCAGATATGCTTTCATTTTCTGACGCAGCTGTTTCTGTACAGAACGCTGAGCCTTGCTTTGAGTGACCAGTAAAGTCTTGATTATGACATTTTTGCCATCTTTGGTCTTGAAAACAAGATAATCATCAAGACGATTAGTGTTTTTTCGTACCATCCTTTTGACAGAAGTTGCTGTCAATTCATATCCTGAAACAGAAGCCTTCAAAGTAGTGCCTTCTATTTCGTCGATAGTAAACTTGACATACGCATTTTGATCTTTAATATTTCCAGTGATATCCTTGAGATTGATCTTAAGGTTTCTTCCCATAGCTGTTTCAGGAGAAGCAAGGTATGTTTCCCCTAATTCCATCTGTCCGAAGAGTTTTGGACCTACTATCCTATACCATAATTTCCTTGCGGTATTTACGCGTGCTAATCCTTTCTTAGATTGGTCTTTTGACATATTTTGTTCTCTTAAGCCCGAATTTAGATTTTAGATACCGAGTTTAAGCTTAAAACAGGGGGTTATTTAAAAACGTTTGGATTCTGAAATGAAGCAAAGCAGTTGCTTGGTCAGATGACCTCCTCTTAGCCTAGACGAGCAGCTTTCCAGACAGGCCATTGCGGACGGCTAATATGAAACCCTCGGTCACTAACTTACTCCGAACAAGCTCAAAAATCACATTTTCGTCGGCAAGGGGGTTGTCCCTTACGGGGAACGCCGACCACCGACGCTGACAGCTATTTTGTGAGGCTGTTAGTGACCTGCGGAGCATAGGATTTCATATTAGCCATTGCGGACAAAATGTTTATATATCAAAATCGACCGAAAGCTGCACTTCATGTGTCGCATGATCGTCGCTTCTGGAAATATTGATGTCTCAAAAATACTGGAAAGTATCACCCTCATGGCCAGAGACAAAAATGCGCTTCACGAATTAAATAAGAAAAACCAGGGAAGATGGCGGCATGCCGACGGCTGGGGCATAGCATACCTTAATCAAAAAGGAAATTTCGCCATCAAAAAATCTCCCCATGCTATTTTTGAGAGCAAGGAGATCAAAAAACTATCAGATCTCAAAACCAACTTCTTTATCGCTCACGTTCGAAAAAAGGCAGGCAGCGATATCTCTTTGAAAAACACCCATCCTTTCAGGACAAGACATGCTGTGCTCGGCGAATGCGTGTTCTGTCATAACGGAGTCATCAAAGACAAAATTTTATTTGACACGCAGTATAAACCGCAGGGTAAAACCGATTCAGAACGGCTATTTTATTCCATCCTCAGCGATATCGCTGAAAATGATGACCGTAAAATTGCATCAGCAATCAGAAAGAACCTGCAAAGATACGCTAAAACCAGGGGAAGCAACATCGTATTATCTACTAAAGAAAAAACCTATATCTCTATGAAAAAAAATAAACTGCCTAAGTACTATGGTATGATGTTAGGTCAAGGAAAAGATTTTGTGCTTATTAGTTCAGAAAAGCTTAAAATGTTCCCTAATATTTACTGGAGATTTATCCTGCCCGGAGAGGTGGTGTCGGTCCAGAACGGAACTGCCAGCTTTTCCATCAGCAGAGAGAAAAAAACATTTTTGCAAAAAATAATCGCGATGTTCAGATAAAATCGGTTAAATAACATGGAAGTCAAAATCTATACTATACCTACTTGCTCCTGGTGCGCCAGAGGCAAAGAATGGCTGAAGAAAAAGAAAATCCCTTTCCAAGACTGTAACATCGCTGAAAGCCAAAACGGCCAATTCCGTGATGAAATTCTAGAAAAATCCGGACAGATCGCCGTGCCGGTATTTGATTTTGATGGAGAGATCATATTGGGTTTCAACGAGAAGCGCTTGGAAGAAGCTTTAGATAAAGTTAAGAAGAAAAAGTGAGTTTGATCATTCTAATAATGTAAATAGATCATAGCCGTGCTCTTTACCTTTTGCAAAAAATCTTAATCCTGCCTCGGTGTGTATTTTCTCCAAGATTGGTTTCATCAGTTTTTTCCCGTCCGGAATTGCACCGAGAACTTCTTGCATAAATCTTGCATATTCCCCATATTCATTGCTCGTATGACTTACGCCTCTTGCCAATCGGTTGGCGACATCTGTCCGCAATTTTTCTGAACTTGCAAGATATTTCTGCATAACCGGAACTTGCAGTTTATCTTGGAAACGACCGCGCTTCTCCATGTTATTATCATAATCTTCTTGTCCATCATAATAGGGTGTTCTCATCTCTCCATCCCATCCTAATACCGCAAAAAGGTACGGCTGAAGAAGTATTTCCACCTTCTCAGTATTTATAACATTACTTTCAGCAATTTTTTCTACAAAAGAAACATACTTTCCCATAGCCTCTTCACCTAACGTATGAAGTGAAATGTTTTCTAATGATTTCTGGTTTTTTATTTCTGGGCTCATCAACGCTAATCCTTCCGGTGCAAATTCTACCTCTAAATCATCAAAATGATTCATCAGGACATCATACACCACATGAATTCCAATTCCGCCATTCAAGCCTGGTCTGACATCCGGCAATCCTTCCCAAAATCTGCCGTTGTTTAGTTTCTTTTTAAAATCAGGAGTCACTGCTTCCGCAAAGAGGGAACCTTCCTTCTCTACTAATTCACGATAGAGGATACTATGCGCGCGATAAGTGCCTGGCCTTGCATTCTCAAAAGGCCTGATCAGCGCTTGATTGACGGCGATGTTTAGTATTTTATCTAATTCATAAGGCCTAAAATTTTGCTGTGCCCATTCCCGGGTTTTTATCGCTTGTTCTTTGACTTTTTCTTGCTCACCCAAGTTGGAAATAAAATCAAAGTTGTAAATGAAACCATCAACCTTGCCCAAAGTTCCCCAGAAGCGTGCTGTAAGCATATCTTCCAGCAAAGACATCTCCTCCAACTCTAATGATTTTTTTGCATAAATCCTCTCACTAAATCTTCTAGTGACAAAATCCTGAGCATCTGTTATTACCTGAATACGAGATTTTTGTATAGACTCTGAATCAGTAGGAAGTAATTTTAGTGTATACACCATTTCTCCTGCTAGCCTCTGAACTGTTTATTAATTTTTAGCCGTTAGAGAATATAAGAATCCAGCTCAATCTAAACTCATCAATACTTCTTCCACATCTTTCCCATCAAACAGAATTTTATACAAACCTTCTGTCAACGGCAGATGCAATCCTAATTTCTCTTTAAATCCTATCGCTTTCTTCAGAGCGATGACACCTTCTGCGACCATCTTCATCTCGGCAAGAACATCATCTAATTTCCGGCCCTTGCCTACCTGTTCGCCGACATGTCTATTGCGGGAATGCTTGCTGGTAGCAGTGACGATGACATCGCCTATCCCCGCCAAACCATAGAATGTCTCTTCTTTTGCTCCCAAAGCTAAACCTACTTTCTTGATTTCATCCAAACCTTTGGTGATGACGTATGCTTTTGAGTTATCCCCTAATTTTTTTCCATCAAGGACCCCTACAAAGACAGCAAGTATATTCTTCAATGCTGCACATACCTGCACGCCGATTATATCGTCACTTACTTCTATTTTAAATGCAGGAGAATGTAATGCTTTTTGGATCTGTTTTCTTTCTTTACCTTCTTTTCCTGCTAGCACGATTCCGCTGAACAGGCCCTGGCAGACTTCTTCCGCGTGCGTCGGCCCGTACAGGCAATAGACATTGCCGGGAGTATGTTTTTGCACCGACTCAGATAACAGCTGCAGCCCTTCGCCAAAACCCTTGGAACAGACAACTACAGGTTGATTTGAGAATAGATGTTTAGCCTTTGAAAGAGTAGATTCAACTTTATCAGAAGGGACGACTAAAAGGATCAGCTCGCTTCCCGGAAGCACTTCCTCGATCTTGTGGGAAACAAAAATATTCCCAGGCAGTCTTGTATCAGGGAGTAATTTGCAGACCCGTTTCTGCTGCATCTCCTCTGCTTGCTCCTGAAAGAATTCCCATACCTTGATATTGTGCCCATTCTTGGCGATGGTTACCGCCAATGCGCTGCCCCAGCTTCCGCCGCCGATGATTGCTATTTCCATAACTTTAACGTGTTAGAAGAAGTTTAAATAATTTATGTAGTTGAAAACTCTGTACTGTCAAAGAAAAAAATATAATTTTATATATACCTTAGTCTTAACAAAACCGTTGATGAACTATGCGCTTATCAGTAATCTATAGTAATTTTACCAATCGGAATGGACTCCCGCAGAAGATACAGATTATCGCTACATCTTGGTTAAGGAAAGTAGGTAGCCTAGAGGCTGTAGCTTTAAGCGACCAGAATGAATATGTGGTTTACGTAGAATCTTACCAGCCCGGTAAAGGCATCGCTCGTACCCTTTTAGCAAAGATAAATGATGTTTTTGAAGAGCTTGCGAAAAAAAAGAAAGTTGTGATCCAAGATATCGTGAAGTTTCTTAATGAAGAAGCCGAGATGAAATTAGAAAATACATATCTAAAACTGGGATATACTCAAAAAGGAAAAATCTTAGCAAAAACATTTAGACCATAAGAATTATCAGAATGATCATTCCAATATCATCAGCTGTTGTTTCTGATTGATCCCATAATCATACAGCAATTCTACAAACAATGGCGCGGTATAAGCAGCATCACTGCTCAAATATCCTACACAGACCAAAGTTGCTGCTTTTTGTTCTTCGTCAAATGAGTAACTATCTTGGACGGCACTTCCGCGAAATTCGCAGGTCAAAGGTTTTCCTCCTAAAGCTGCGCTTGCAAAGGTGACTTTACCTACTTTCCCCTTGCCTTTATTCTCAACATTCATACGCAGTTCAACTTGCCGGCCTTGCCGCTGCACAATTTCCAGCATAGTCACTCCTAACGGAGCTCCCTGTCCCCTGTAAGAAATCTCTTTTTGAAAAGTACAGGCCCCCTGATAAGTATCATATGCCGCGCCGACATAGACGTCCTGCTGGGCAGCGACGCAGATGCTGGTAGAGAATTCCACTTTTGAATCGTAATTGACATAGATGCGATATTCTTCTGATTCTTTTTCTGCTCCTGGCAGCAGACTTTTAATTCTTCCTTCAAACAAAAATTGTTCTTCCATGCCATCGTGGTTAAAGATACTTCTTCCTTCCAGAAATGAAAGCTGCTGCTGTTCCGCATACATTTCTACAAAATGATCATCAAAACCTTTTATGGAGACAGAAACATCTCTTAGATCATATGCCAGAGTGTTGTGGACAGAGAGAGGCAACCTTAATGGCTGCTCTTGATACTCTTCTTTACTTCCTTCAGAAGTGATAGTGATATCTGCAAATCCCTGTTTATAATTTATTTCCGATCCTCGTTCAGATGTATTTTGACAAGAACTTACCAAAAACAAGACTGCAATCAGTGATATGGCTATTTTTCTCATGACGTCAGCTCCGGCATGGTTTGGGCTTGCCCGGTCTCCAAAGGAGTCACTTCGATAGAGATCGACTTAGTGATCTCATAATCATAATTAAGGTCGGCCACAAAAGTTTCAACTTTATATTCGTCCTTCTGCAGTTCTTTTAGATCGGCAGGCAGAGTCAAGAAACATCTCTTTAATTCGCTAGGTTCGCGCTTTTTAGTCTGTGCAGGAAGTAATATTATTTCCCCGCCCTGCAGGCAGTCTTGGTCGCCGATACGTTCAGGATCGACACTAAATCCGCGCTCCCATAAGCCCTGGAAATTATAATTGTTTATTTTAAGCACCTCTCCCTTAAACGTCCCCGTGCCGACATCTTCGACCGCAAAGGAAAAAGTGATCGGCTCTTCTACCAATACCAAAGGTTCTGTGCCAGCGCCGGTGCCAAACTTGAAATTAAGAAGCGCAAATTCCGCCGGTCCTTGCGAAACTTTGTCTTTGGTAGTCTTAAAATTATCTGCTTCTGCCTGCGTACGCAGCTCTGCGTCTATATCTTTACTGATGAAGGCGCGTTTCAGGAAGGAAAAAGTCTGCATATTTGACAGCAAGACCTTGTAATCCAAAGTATATCTGCCATTTAGATCAGTTGAAGGCTGGCAGCCTATCAGGAATTGCTGCCGTGGACTATTTATCTGCATTTCATCGACCTGCTGTCCACCGACGGAAACAATTCCCACCACTGCCTCTTTCCCTTTCTTGAATTCACAGGAAGCTTTTGCGGTAAATATCTGCTCACGCGGATTTTCCACTTTCAACTGGATAGGATATAATGTTCTTGCATCAGTGGCCTTTTTAGGAAAAAACTGATCTTCTTTCAATTCGACTTTGGTCACCTGCTTGATCGCTTCACTGACCAAACCGGCAACGCCGCCAAAGTTACCCTGTTTTAACAGTTCCTGCTGCTGCTTGACACAATCCTGCTGTTCTATGGTTGTCGGAAAATTATTTTTACAGTATCGGGTGATCCTTTTGTTATCGATACAGCTATCATAATTGTAACTGCCTCCTAATACCCCAAAAGTACAGGTGAAATAATCATACCACACATTTTTTGTCTCTCTTAATGTTCCAGCGATCTTTACTACCTGCGCTTTAGCTATATTGAAATATTCTGCATGCGTTTCATCTTGTTTCGCAACAGGACCGGTAACGAGAATTGGGAAAAGTAAAAACAGGATAAAGCCGACGATCAATACGACAATAAATACTCCGCCTTTGCCTAAATGCTCTCCTGCACCCATGGTGTCAAAGACGCCCATGATAAATAATAAAACCGCCAAAATTAACCAGGCAAAAACATGATAGGTTATCAGCCAATTTTTAAATTCAGATTCCGGAAATAAGCCCAGCACAAATTGAGTAAATGTATCTAAAGCAAAAGTGACGAAGACCATCCCTTCTTTCAGTTTTGCTTCCGGAGCATAATGGATGGCGATAAAGAAAAAGAATCCCAATATGATACTGATGAACAGCGAACCTCCGGGATGATAGGCAACATAACTTTTCAGGATTAATCCGATGATACTGATGATGATCAATCCTATGTAAACTCCTGTTGCTGCCGGGATCTTGGGAAGCGAGGAGGTATTGGCAGAAGGTAGAGAAAATTTCCTGTCCGAAGAATAACGTGCTGGGTTTTGTGATTCGGTACGTGTAGGAGCTTTTTCTTTCTCCTTCTCATCAGGTTTATTGCCTACCCGCTCTAATCCCTGCTTATCTACAATAAATGCCTTCTTCAACAACCTACTTAAACCTACCATAATCTCCTCTTTTTCTAAGTCATACTAATCTTTCAGCATATAAAAAGGTTACTGAGAAAGACACGTAACTTTAAAGGCAGGTAGCTTGGCCTACAATGTTGTGAATGGGGAACTGCCGTTCGTAAGAAATAGTTATTGTGCGAAAATCTTCTTGCATTGCTATGAAATTTTCGCCCCCATTCACTGGCCTGCTACCTGCCCTGCCAATAAAGTTCAGTATTCTAAGAATTATACTTTACCAAATATCTCTTAATCCAACAAGTCTACTTCCAATTCCCTAACTTCCAGAGTCTTTCTAGGCTTAATTTTCACAGAATTGGTTCCCTGCACTGCATCATCACTGAAATCTTGGACGTATGAAGCTTCCTTGGTATCAAAATACTTTTTATGCCCATTAAATTCTAAATCTCCAAATTTGCGTGCTACCACATCGACAAAATCCATAGTTAGACGGACTCTTTTATCCCCGTCCTTGACTGCCCGATACTCCTCATAGGTCAGATCAAAGTAATAGGTAGGAAATTCTACTTCCTTCAATTCCGATTTTACCATGACATGCGTCAACAGATAATCTCCTTTGTCAGTCCTGAAAAGAATATCATTTTCTCCCTGATTCAGTGTTTCTGGAGCAAATTCTACAGGGAGGATATTTAGATCGCAATCGGGTACGCTGGAATATATCTTCTTGCCGTTGATGCTGATTTCCAGAAGACCAACTTTATCAAAATCACAGCTGGGCTGGAATCTTAAAGTAACCTTATCCAAATTCTTTTTTTCCGTTTCTGACACTAAAAATACATTGCGGGAAGATTGCGCCTCTATGCTGGTAACATCTGCAACCACTTCTATATTGCTTAAAGAAACCTCATTAGTGCGCCAAAATGACAAACCAGGAGAAGAAACTGAAAAAGCTATCGTATTTTCCTCTTTGAGCAGATTCTGCGGAATGGTGATGGGAGCAAGACTTCCGGCTTTTACCTCATCATCGAATACTCTTTCGCCGTTAAATAAGATGATTAACTTTCCTTCTGCCTCTTTCACATCTAAAGCCAGCAGCATATTCTCAGTATGGGCTAAATCCGGCACTACTACCGTAAGTACATCGGTCTGCTCTGAAAAAACTCCTTTCTTGGAGTAAGCGACATTCTTCTGCGCCAGGATTTTAGCCTCGGTCCTGGCATAAATATTTACCACAGGAATAGGATGCTCAACTTCCTTCTCGGTGAGATAATCTATCCTTCCCGGAGAAACCTTCAGTAAATTTTTTTCCACTGTTCCGGGAATAGTGGTAGTAGTATCATTTGTAGTCCCATCTTCCAATAATTTAGCCCGTTCTTGCGGGGGAATAAGGATGATAAAACCGACTATAAGCGCTGCTATGATAGCTATAAGAACTGCCGCGCCTGCCGCGGATTGGCCTCTTTTTGTGCTGAACATCTGTGATTATGCAAATATTTGTTATATTTAAATATTGTGGGGATGCTATGAATAAAGATATATAAAACTGCAACTTTCTAAGCATACATGCAGCTCATAACCTCAGATTTCAAGAAAGGATCAGTCAAACTCAAGATTACTGACAAGGATGACCTATGGTATCTTAGCCATTTGATCGACCAGGGAGACATCGTCAGAGGCAAGACTACACGTAAAATCAAGATCGGAGAAGGAGAAAATGCCAAACCAGTCAAAAAGACCTATACTCTCTCCATCAAAACTGAAACGGTGGAATTGACTGAAACGTCCGTACGCATCAACGGTAAAGTCACAGAAGAGATGGAAGACGTGCCAAAAGGCAGCTACCAATCCATAACTCTTGAAGAAACATCTGAATTCAGCCTGGAGAAACCGCAGTGGTTAAGCTATCAAAAACAGAAACTGCAGGAAGCCTGTGAAAAGAGATACGATTACCTGCTCTGCCTTTTCGACCGGGAAGAAGTGTTATTCGCATTGACTAAGAAATTCGGCTACGAGATACTTGCTTCTTTGAAAGGAGAAGTGCAGAAAAAAGCCAAAGCGGTCGAAATAAAGAAAGATTTTCAGGAAGAAATAATTAAAACGCTGGAATCGTATTATGAACGATACAAGCCCAGCGCAATCATCCTTGCTTCACCGGCTTTCTACAAAGAAGACCTCTACAAAAAGATCCCTGCTTCTGATCTCAAAAAGAAAATCGTCCTGGCCATCTGCTCGGATATCAGCGAACGGTCGCTAGATGAAGTGATGCGCCGCCCGGAACTGGCAGAAACGCTCAAGCACAGCCGTGCCAGACAGGAACAGATCCTGGTGGAAGAACTGCTGAAAGAGATCAACAAGAACGATAAGGCCGCATACGGCTGGAAAGAAGTTGAAGAAGCAGCCAACAGCGGTTCGGTATTAAAATTACTTCTTACCGATGATTTTATCCATAAGAAAAGACTTGCCGGAGAATTTGTAGACGTTGATCGGGCCATGAAGGCTGTTGATTCATTGCAAGGCGAGATACATATCATCTCTTCTGAGAGCGATGCCGGGAAAAAGCTAAATGGCCTTGGCGGAATCGCCGCTATCCTGAGATATAAGAAATATTGAAATATATGGGGTGATATCGTATTTCAACGCAGAAAAATCTTAATCTTCAGTTTTATTTTTGGAACGTTATTTCCGTCGGAAAATCAGAAAAATGATGAGCCTATATTTTGTACAACCACAACCTTTTAATAGTAGTTTATTTTACTGATGACAGAGTAACAAATCATTATCACTAAGAAAAAGGAAAAAGAGGAGGGGCAAGTAAAATGATTGTAAAAGAGGAATTGTTAAGTCAGTTGCGTAGGTATTTTGACTTGAATCTGTATGAAGTCAAGCTTTGGGCAGCATTGTTGAGCCGAGGAGTTTCTACTGCAGGGGAATTGTCCGATATAGCTGACGTTCCGCGCTCCAGAAGCTATGATGTCCTAGAATCCTTGGAAAAAAAAGGATTTGTGGTCATGAAATTAGGGAAACCGATAAAATATATCGCCATCCCTCCTACTGAAGTTGTAGACCGCGTCAAGAAAAACATGAATACGGATGCCCAGGAAAAAATCAAGCGTTTAGAATCAATCAAGGGTTCAGATTTACTGCAAGAGCTTGAAACTCTGCATAACAACGGCATCAGTTTAGTTGATCCTGCTGACATCAGCAGCTGTTTACGTGGAAGAAACAATTTATACAATCATTTAGACTTGTTGATCAAAGATGCTTCCAAGAGCATCAATATCATGACTACTGAAAAAGGATTCTTGCGTAAAGTGGAAGGGCTTCGCGGCAGCTTGGAGAAAGCCAAGAAGAAGGGAGTCAAGATTAGGATAGCCGCTCCTATCACTAAAGAAAACAAAACTACTGCGGACAGCTTGAAAGGATTGGCTGAAGTTAAGCATAACAACAAAGTTAATTCGCGCTTCGTCACTGTTGATGGAAAAGACATGGTCTTCATGATGCTGGATGACAAAGATGTCCATCCATCATACGACATCGGCGTATGGGTAAAAACTCCTTACTTTACTACGGCTATGGACAATATGTTCGACCAAGTCTGGAATATGAAGTAAGAAAAAAAAAATTAACCTAGAATTTCTTCTAGGCTTTGGAGAGCATCTAATTTTTTTATTCTCTCTACTGTTTCGTTCCTTTCAGCAGCCAATCTGCCTTTCCAGTAAGCTATTGGCAGCTCAGTTAAAGGAAATTTTGGCTTTTCTAGTAAAGATTGTACCGTAGCATAATCTCCCATCCGAATCAAACCTTCAATCCTGCCTATGTACTCTTCTTTCTCCGAAGGCCTGCGAGGAGGCCCGCTGTAACTGCCGGAACCAAAACTAGGCTGCCAGTACATCGAAACTAACGCCACTGCTGTTACTAAAGTTATTAATGTTATTCCTATCATTTTATTTCTCCGCATTTTTGAGTCTGCCGACTATTTTATGTATCTTATCTGATTAAGAACCAATTTTTCCTTTCCCTAGCCTTTATGGATATCAACCCTGCTAAAAAACAGAAAGTTATGATGGTTTGCAGAATATTAAAAACAATAGTTAAAACTAGCAAAAACAAAAGTACATCCATTGCTAGTCACAGTAATCATAATCACACCAAAATCAAAGTACTTTAAAATACTTTCGTGAAAATTGGCTTCATCAAATAAATAGCCACTGCCTTAAGACGAGCGATAAAACGAAGATAAAATTTTATTCGAGCAGGGGGATGACCCTTACGGGGATGCTCGATTATTAAGATATAGCGGAAGAGTGAGTGGCTGTGGCGTTTATTTTTGGATGAAGCCGTGAACATTTCTTAATTCTAAAGCAGATTTTATAAATAATCTCCCTTTCTAATTCTTAGATGGACACAGAAAAAATTATCCTTAAACTGCATCCTTTTGAACGGACAGTTCTCCCTGTACTTCTAGAGGAAAAAGATTTCCGGCAGATCACAAAAAAGAGCAAATTGCAGGAGATTGAAGTCATGCGCGCCCTGCAGTGGCTGGAAAACAAGGAACTTCTTACTATGGCTTCCACTACCAAAAAAGTGGTTTCCTTAGATAAAAACGGCCTATTATATCTCAAAGAAGGATTACCTGAAAAATCATTCTTGAATGCACTTTCAGATGAATTCAAAGGGCTGAATGTTGTCACTAAAAAATCAAAGCTTTCCAGAGAAGAGGTTAATGCCTGTATAGGTTTGCTACGGAAGAAAAATGCGATTGAAGTAGCTAAAGGAGAGACCTTGCAGATTAAGATTACTGAACAAGGAAAAAAAATACGTGAACAAAAATCTCCTGAAGAATCATTCTTGGAAAAAAAATTCCCCCTTGAACTTTCTTCTTTGCAAGGGCCAGAATTAGCAATGTTTGAAGAATTGAAGAAAAGAAAAGAATTCCTTAAAGTAGAGGAAGTCAAAGAAACAACGGCAGCCCTGACCGAATCAGGAAAACAAATTGCTGCGATGGATCTGACTGAAGAAGTGGTCAACCGGCTTACCACAGGAATGCTTAAGACCGGCAGTTGGAAAGAAAAAAAATTCCGGGCTTATGATGTAGAGATCAACGTTCCGCAAAAATATGCCGGAAAGAAACATTTTGAAAATGAAGCTCTCGAATATATCAAATCCATCTGGCTGGAACTTGGCTTTAAGGAAATGACCGGCAACTATGTGCAGTCAGCCTTCTGGGATTTAGATGCTTTATTTGTTCCGCAAGATCATCCTGCAAGAGAGATGCAAGACACATTCTATCTGCATGGAAAAGCAAAACTTCCAGAATTATGGAAAAAAATCAAGGAAGTGCACGAGAACGGAGCAGATACCGGAAGTAAAGGATGGAGATATCAATTTTCCAAGGAAGAATCTGAACAGGTCTTGTTAAGAACACACACTACTGTCCTTTCTGCGCAGACTCTCGCTAACCTGAAAAAAGAAAATCTTCCTGCAAAATTCTTTGCTATCGGTAAAGTCTTCCGCAACGAAGCGCTGGATTGGAAGCATTTATTTGAATTTTACCAGGTAGAAGGAATTGTCATAGATCCAAATGCTAACCTAAAACATTTGAAAGGATACTTGACCCAGTTCTATAAGAAGATGGGATTTTCTAAAGTGCGCATGCGCCCTGCGCATTTTCCGTATACTGAACCAAGTTTGGAAGTAGATGTATTCCATCCGGTCAGAAAGCAGTGGGTTGAATTGGGCGGTGCAGGAATCTTCCGCCCCGAAGTCGTCAAGCCGTTGCTGGGTTTTGATTGCCCGGTACTAGCCTGGGGACAAGGCATGGGAAGGATCATCTCCGAATACTGGAACATCACCGACATCCGCGATATAAACAAGAATGATCTGAAACAGATCAGAGAGATGAAACTGTGGTTGAGATGAAACGAGTAATTATGGTACATGGCTGGGAGGGATTTCCCGAAAATCATTGGTTCCCTTGGCTAAAGAAGAAATTAGAAGAGATGGATTTTCAAGTAATTACCCCACAAATGCCTGATCCAGCAACGCCTAAGATTGAAACTTGGGTCGCTCAATTAAAAAAAGTAATTGGCAAGGCAGATCAAGATACTTTCTTTGTTGGACATAGTATAGGCTGTCAGACAATTATGAGATATCTGGAACAGCTTTCGCCATCAGTTAAGATAGGCGGTATTCTTTTTGTAGGCGGATGGATTACCTTAACTCCTACAGTCACGGAAGAGAAAGAATCATATCAAATAGCCAAGCCTTGGTTAAAAACGCCTTTAGATTGGAAAAAAATTAAATCTCATGCTGATAAAATTATTGCTATATTTTCTGACGATGACCCCTTTGTACCAGTAGAAGATGCACAAATATTTAAACAAAATCTTAATGCAAAAACAATTATCGTAAAAGGAAAAGAACACTTCACGAAAAAAGGAAGTTTATCCGATATTCCTGGAGTACTAAACTTTTTTACAACGCCTTAAAATGCCATCCATAACCTTAAATAAAAAAGTCTTTGAACGATTAGTGGGGAAACAACTGCCTCTCGAAGAACTCAAAGACCGCATCAGCATGCTGGGAACTGATCTGGAAGATATCAAAGACAACGAGATCCATGTGGAAGTATTCCCTAACCGCCCAGATATGTTATCCGAGCAGGGATTTGCCCGAGCGTTCAGCTCTTTTATCGGCGTGAAAACAGGATTACGAGAATATACTGTCCACGAAAGCAAAGACAGCCATCAAAAAATAATCATCGATCCTTCCGTCAAAGGGATAAGGCCTTACACAGCTTGTGCTATTGTCAAAGGATTACATTTTGATGACGAAACCCTGCAGCAAATCATCCAAATTCAAGAAAAATTGCACGTCACCTACGGAAGAAACCGCAAGAAAGCAGCTATTGGTATCTATCCTATGGAAAAAATTACTTTCCCTATCACTTACAAAGCAGAAATTCCGGGAAAAATTAAATTCAGGCCTCTGGAAGCACATAAAGAGATGACCGCCGCGGAAATCCTGGAAGAACATAAAGCCGGAAAAGAATATGGCCGCCTATTACAAGGATTACAGAAGTATCCTTTCTTCATCGATGCCAAAGGAGAGATCCTCAGCATGCCGCCTATCATCAATTCAGACTTGACAGGAAGAGTCACTGAAGAGACCAAAGATGTATTTGTAGAATGTTCCGGATTTGATTTCGAAGTATTAAGCACCTGCCTGAACATGATCGTCACTGCATTGGCAGATTTAGGCGGAGAAATTTACTCTTTGAAATTAGAATATCAGGGAGAAACAAAGACCACTCCCAATTTAACTCCTTCCAAGATGAAATTAGATTTACCCTATGTAAACAAAAGATTAGGTTTATCGTTATCCGAAAAAGAGGCAGTTAAACTCCTTGAAAAGATGGGTTATGGCTTTGAACAGGGGCAGGTTCTTGTTCCGGCATACCGCGCAGACATACTTCATCAAGTGGATCTGATCGAAGACATCGCCATCGCTTACGGCTACGAACACTTCTCGGAAGAGATCCCCAACGTAGCGACTATCGGAGAAGAAGATACTTTTGAAAAATTCAGCAAAAAAGTACGGGAATTATTAGTGGGTATGCAGCTGCTGGAAGTGAAAAACTTCCATCTGACTACCAAAGATGACCTGACTGCAAAGATGAACCTTTCAGAAGAACCAATCTCACTCAAGAATGCTCTCGGCGACCATAATCATTTACGCAACGCTATTTTCCCCTGCCTGCTCAAGGATCTGGCTGAGAATCAGCACCATGAATACCCGCAGAACATCTTTGAGATGGGGAGAATTTTTGTTAATGGAGATACTGAAACTGGCGTGCTGGAAGCAGAACATCTTTCGGTTGTCTTATGCCATGATAAAACTGACTTCACGGAGATCAGGCAGTTGCTGGAAGCATTGATCCGCGCTTTGGGATTAGAATGTGCGGTTAAAGAAAACGAGCACCCGCCATTCGTATCCGGCAGAAGCGGAGACATCACTATTCACGGCAAGAAGATAGGAGTAATCGGAGAATTCCACCCGCAAGTCATAACCAATTGGCAGCTGCTGATGCCCACAGTAGGATTTGAATTGAATATGGGAAGATTGTTTGAATTGGCGTGGAAGAATTAGTGTAACTTATCTGCGAAGTCTATGTGATTTTTCAGCTGTTTCTGCTTCTTCATCAAACTCTTCATCGACAACTTCCGGTTTTTGTTCTTCAATTCTTATCTTCTTTTTCTTATTAGGTGGTAAAAGAAGTTTTTGCTGTTCTTGTTGTAAATTTTCTTGCCAGGAAGCTCGTGCTATTTTTGAAATTGCAAGTACGGGATAAACTGTTGCATAGAGTGGAAGTAATAAAGTTGGTCCCCCTATCCCCTTAATATTCTTTTCTTTGGCAATCGCAGTTCTTGCAGTTGAAATAATACAGCTCGCCATAAAACCCAGAAAACCACCACCTATTCCAAAATAATAAGCCCCAAGTCCGGTAGTAGTTATCATGTCACCAAACAGGTTTGCAATAAAATAATTACCAGGATTATCCCTAAATTTCTCGGCAATTCTATCCTGGTATTTAGAAGGCAGAGCGCCAAGCAAAGGATAATACCAACAAGTTTTATTGATCAAATCTTTAGTTGTCTTCAGAGCAACTTTCACCATACTTGGCTTAGGCCGTAATTCAACCGCATCATCGATGCTATGATATTGTGCATCAATTATTTCCGGCCCGCAAACTCTATCGACAATCTCAGTCAGTTCCTCAGATTTTCCTCTATAAACAGGCAGTCTCTGTTGCCGTTCAAACTCTGACTGTAATTTTGCAGATCTTTCTTTGCCGTACACTACTTTAGTTCCTTCAATAAGAATATGTGCGAGGTCTTTATTTTTGTTGTATTCAGTCATTAATTCTTCCAACATCCCATAAACCACACACCTAAAATTAGATTAAAATAAAATAAAAAAATCACGCCTCAATCGGCGCTTCAACAACAGCTTCGGCTTTCTTTGCTTTCTTCGGCTTAGCTTTTTTCTCCTCAACCTTCAGAGATCCTTTCTTCGCCTTCATTTTCTTAGGCCGAGCAGCTGCTTTCTTAGCTTTAGTTTCCCAAACAGGCAAGCCTTCTTTCTCGAATGCTTTTTTTACATCTGCAGAACTTGCTTTAGACTTTAGACTGACAGTTTTATCCAATGGCTCAAGATGCCTGACATTGACTTTCTTGCGTCTGACATCGCCGTCAACGACGACGTAACCGTCGCCCATGGCTTCAACTACGACACAGGTCCTGCCAGCATCTCTGCCTGCAATCTTGACACATAACCGGCCTACTTCAAAGATACTCATTGTGATGCACCTCGTGCTTGCTGTTTCAATACTTTACGCGTACAGGCAGAACATAGCATTCCGCCGTATGGCCGTTCCGGCCTTTTTGCACTCTTAGGCATATTCCTCACTTTAGAAGGAATATCCTTTGGTACTCCGGCTAATTGCTTCTTACATGAGCCGCATATTTTTTTTGATGGTTTTCGTTCCCGAAAATGTACAGCTACTCTGGAACCCGGAGTGCGTACAAAAATTTTCCTTAATCGTCCTGATTTAAACATTCCTCGTGGCATGGTTTTATGACCTCGCTGTTATTATTTATTATTTAGAGTCAACAAAGAGAGAAGAATCAACTTCAATCCGAGTCGCCTCAAGATACCAGCAAAATGAAAACTATCATTTTGTGGTGCCGGAAATTTTAATTTCCTAGCACGTCCGCTTGGGACAATTATCCAGAATGAAGGTGTTTTATAAAGATTTCGTCAATAAATGCTCTGTCCTGAATGTGGTTAGCATCAATACACGAACGATAAATTTGATATGACTTTGATTGCGGAAGGGGACGCAAGAAAACTGAAAACTATCAGTTTTCTGCGCAGAAATAAGGTAGTTTCCGCATTTCTTGCGTTCCCTACGGGAGAGAACCGCATTACAAGAGAACATGCAAAGAGTGAGTCGATGCTAACCCGAACGATAGTGAGATTCAGGACAAAGCCGTCAATAAACTTTCAACAGCTTCCTAAGACCTAAGCTAAACCCGATCGAACTTATGAAATAGATTGCCAGCCATCCTGGATACCAGCCAAAGATAGAAATATCTCCCAGCGGCTTCAATTTATCGTAATTGATGGTTATTTTCTCTATATCTGAATCCTTGAACATGGAAAACTGATTCTCGTACTGTAATTCTTTGGTGATAAGCACTTTCTTCTGCTGGGAAACTTCGCCTGTCTTGACGGTAAGTAGATGCTCGCCTGCAGAACTTTTCATTCTCCACGTCACTTCGCCGCCGGCAATCTCTTGCTGGGCATCAGAAGATAATTCTGTACCTTCATCGGCGACAAGCTCTGCATTTCCGGTCACTCCTTTTGTAAATACCGCAGTCACGCTATAGCTTTCACCAGGATAGATCGGTTCAAAGGAAAGATGCCCTGACATCCAGGAAAAGATCAAGATGATCGGCAGCATGGTAATCAGCGTGGCCTTCAAGGAATGCTTCATGTAATCCATGTTGGATTTCATCGCTTCCTTTTGCACCTTCATCATCTCTTCCGGACTAGAACGCAATTCCTTCATCCGCTTCTGAAAGTCTTTCTGCTGTTCCTTGAGGCGCTTCATCTCCGTCTGATTCGTCGCAAACTTATAGACGACAGTAATGATAACAGAGATTATCAAAGAGACTAAAATAACAATCAAAAGCGGACTTTTTGTCAGCAAAGGCCCTAATACGGGGTTTAATACCGGATCTAAAAATGACATACTATCCTCTGTTGTCCTGCATTTTATAAAGATTATGGATTAAATGACTCTGTCCTAAATTGGGTTAGCAGCCTAAGGTTTGAGTTACTAAAATTACATCTACAATACGACAAGGGGGACGTCCCTTACGGGGAACGTCGTTATACAAATGCAAATAGAACAACTCAAAAGCTGCTAACCCGAGCGATAGCGAGATTTAGGACAGAGCAGGATTATAGCAAATAACTTTAATTTTCGGTACTCCGAAAAGCAAATCTAAAGTTATTTGCTTATTAGAAAATGACATTCCAGGATTAAATTTTAACGGATATTAATGTTATTTTCTATAAATTACCTAAAAAGAAAACAGTAAAACTATTTCTTAGCACTAATTATTCCATAAACCTACGCATCGCAGGATGCATATCTACCATATGCTGTTTAGCGATTTCTTCATATAGTTTATAGATTATTGATACGGTCAGCACGATGCTGGTTCCATTCGCTAATGCGCCGGTAAGATCTGCAAATGCTGCCAGCAATCCTATGGCTGCTCCGCCGACGATAGTCAACGGCCAGATATATCTCTCCAGCACCATTTCCAAGACTCGTTCATCTTTCCTGAACCCCGACATCTGCAATCCTGAAGCGAGGATCTGGCGTGCCTGGCTCTTGGCATCCATGTTTGCGGTCTGCACCCAGAAAATACTGAACATCACTGCGCCGATCATCAAGGCTAACGTATACACCAGCCCTTGCAACAATAAGGAAGGAGTAAAACCTCCCCTGATTATGCTGCCCACGATATTAGGAGCGCTTAACCAATACACTAAACCGCTGGCAGGGCTGCTTCCGGAAAAAGTTCCTAAAATAGGGTGTCCCCATTTCTCAAATAGTGTTGCAAATAATTGCACGTTGGCCAACAATGCGGCCATCAATATAACTGGTATGTTAGACGTATAAAAGAAATTCAATGGCCACCTGATACCTTGTCCGCGAATTCTACCGAATGATAGCGGAATTTCAACTTTCATGGACTGCGCATACACAGATACAGCAAACACCAGCACAGTTGAAAGGACTCCTGCTAACTGTAAGCTTGCCGTAGTGACATCTCCGCCTACGATGGACTGGAAAAATGCAGGTATCGCCCCAGAAGAGATATCTGGATTGGTAGGTGAAGGAAGGAAGTTAAACATCCTGATAAATAACTGCTGTGAGACTCCGGCTGCGATAAATAGGCTTATCCCTGAACCGAATCCCCATTTGCTGACCACTTCATCCATGAACATTATCAAGATACCGCCCAAGAATAGCTGGAAAATAAGCAGCATTTCTAACTGGCCGTACAATGGTGTTCCTGCTAATGATGCAGACGGCGCCAATCCGCCCATCAATACATAGATGGCAGATTCAAATATCACAAAGAATATCCCTAAGACCTTCTGCAATCCCTGAAATTTTTTCTTTCCTTCAGGCTTGGTAAGGTCTAGCTTCAGCATCCCCGTACCGGCAAGTAATTGTAATACGATAGATGAAGTTACTAAAGGGCCGATACCTAAGGAAATTATGCTTCCGAAAGACGCACCTAAGATAATTGATAAAAATTCAAACTGCTGCAGCGCATTTTCCCCTAATCCGTATAAAGGGATAAATCCTAAGACGAAGAAAAATAAAAGAATCAATAAAGTCCATTTTAACTTTTCCTGGAAGGAAAGGCGCTGTTTAGGACCTTTTACTTCTGGAAGAGTCGAGATTATTTTATCAAGGAAAGACATTTTATGCTTGCTCTTAAGTTTATTCTGCAGCTGGTGCTGAACCAGGCGAGGCAGTTATGACTTCTCCTCCTGCTTCTGAGACTTTTTCTTGGGCACTTGCACTGCATGATTCCACGGTCAGTTTTAATTTAACAGACGTTGTTCCGGTACCCAACAACTTATTGAATCCTAATTCTGCTAAATTAATGGCATAAACATTTCCTTCTTTATGAGCTTTTCCTTGTGTCACTAACTTTGCGACGCGGCTAGAAGTGAAATAACCGACATTTACTGCTTTTACTACAGTTCTGCTCTTTGACGTAAATCCGTGTTTTCCAAGGATATGGCCAGCTTTGACATACTTCATCTTCATATGTCCTGCTCGTTTACCGGAACCGGCATTACCTCTACCGCCGCGGGAACCTGCGCCTCGTCTTTTCTTACGAGCGCCGCCGCCGTGAGTGCTTCCGCCCCGGTACTTGGTCACTTTTTTTCGTTTGTATGTTACCATGATTTCACATCAATAAATATTAAAGCATAATATTACAGCATCCTCTTCACTAAGTCATTAATCTTTTCTCCCCTATAACCAAGAGCTCCGCCGATGGTAAATGATCTTTTGATCCCATTCCGGCCGAAACCTTTTCGAGGAGGATTCAGAGCAAAATATTTTTTATACTTTTTTCCATTTACTTCTAATGCTTTTCCTCTTCCTTCCAATAGCTGTCCGCGTTTTTGTAATAATTCAGAGAAAGTAGCATCGTCAATCTCTCCCCAGGTGACATAATCTTTCACCCGAATCAGCATACCATGATAGGTGGGAGTATTATCGATGACCACGCAGTGATTCTTACGATGCAGATTTATCATGGCCAATGTTTCCTTGACCGGTCTGACTACTTTGACCATCCCTCTTACTAATACGACAGCCAATTTTCCTTTTGGATTTTTATTTTGAGTTTGAGCCATGGTAGTTTATATTTTATGCATCCTCTATGCTGCAACCTTTTCTTCAGTTTCTTTCATCTTTCCTTCAACTATGGCCAGTTTTCCCATATGTTGAGGCTGTACTTTCACTTCTGACAATTTCTTTAAAGCATCCATCAAAGCGGAGATCAAATTTGGCTTTGTCCCGGTCTGTCCGCTGGTCTTACTCCAGATATCTTTGACTCCGGCCATAGCCAATATCTTTGCACATTCCTTTTCAATACACAATCCTTTCCCTTGCGGTGCCGGCATCAACTTTATACGGACTGAACCGCAACGGCCTTCTACTGCGAAAGGTATGGAGTTAGGTTCGGTCGCGCCAGCTTCCCAGCTTCCGCATCCTCTTCTGATCCTGATTAGATTTAGTCTTGCTGCGCGTTTAGCTTTATCTCGTGCCGGGACAGTTTCTTTACTCTTGCCCATCCCGATGCCGACAAAACCATTTCTGTTTCCGACTACGGCGCATACTTTAAAGTGCATCTTATTTCCTTCTTTAGTTTTCTTTTGAGTTTGTTTGAATATACGTCGCTGCCCGCCCCCAAACTTACCTTTGGCCTGGCCGATCAACAACAGATCTTCTTCAAGATTAGGAAGAAGATGATTTACTATCTCTGCTTCCAGGATTTGATGGCCTTTGTTAAAAATTTCATCAATAGTGGTAATTTCTCCGTCCTGCACCATTTTACCTAAAGCGGTTTTTGGTTTCCAGGTTCTTTCTGGAGCTGGAACTGATTCTATCTCCTTCACGGTTAAATCTTCTGCTCCCGGTAATTTGTCTTCTGCCATTTTTTTCACATTTGATTTTTTATTTTGATAGAGGATTTTGGAAACCTATCCAAAATCCTTCTTTGAAAGCGTTTTAAGCTTTCAATAATTTTTGCTTCACTTGGGTGAATGCTGAACTGATATTTTCAGGCGCGGCATTACTTTTTAAATATTGCGCAAACTGGCCTTTGCCGTCTTTCTTGACTTTTCCTGCGTAATCCTGTATGTGTGCTCCCTGGATCTTTTTTTCTTCAGGGAATAAGTCTTTTTCACCATGCGGTACGTTGACCCCGGCGTCAAGAGCTCCCTTAAGGAACGCATAATATTTTCCCTTATGTAGAGGAGATTTGAAACCGGTATCAAAGACAATTTCTCCTTTGTACTTTTTTTCAGCTACTTTTTTTCCGAATAGGAAACCGGTAAGATACGCAGCAGGCATATTTTTGCAGGAATACAGCCATCCATACTTGCGCAAAGCAAATGAATCGGTGCCGACCAATACTTTATCCCCTTTTGGCGTGAATTCTACCAACTGAGCTACAACTTTTTTATTGGTGAAACGTACCACTAATCGGCCCTTGCGAGACAATAACAGTTTCAGGCGCTTCAAGTAATTAGTCTTGTTTTCGCGCTTTCGGCGGTACGGTACAGTTCGTGGTTTTCGGTTGACCATTTTTTATTTTTATTTCAAGTTATTTTATGATTATTATTAGTTCTTATTTAGTCCCGCTTTCGATCAAGTGATGTTCCTTGATATAAAGCTTGATGTGACGCCGGTTCCTGAAATATCCTCCCTTTGCTTTGGTGTATAATATACGGTAATTAGCCGTGGAAAGTAAGTTCTTGACATGAAGTTCTTTTAATAGTTCGCGCTGCGCCCTGATCCGGTCCATCCATTTTTCTTTTCTTGTGACTATGGAATGCTTTGATCCTTTTCTGCTTCCTGTTCCCCGCTGTCTTCCTTTTGCTTTCTGCCCTGCTACGCTGCGCGCTCCTCCGCGGGAGTGCTGGTTGGTTTTTGCTTTTGAAACTTTTCCAACTGCGATAAGGCCCCGCATATCTGAACGGGTGATCGCTTTCTGGATATCATCTAATGCTTCCGGCGAAAAGACTACCTTCTTTGGTGAAACATTCAGGATCTTTGCTGCCAGTATTTTTTTGCTATTCATGGTTTGCCTTTTTAGTTGATTATTTGTCTTTATTTATTGTGATTATTGTCTTTTGGTGACGGTCTTTTCCATCATATCATGTTCTTTCTTGGCCTGCATTTCTGCATCAGGAGCCTCTTCGACTTTTTTCTTCTCTTCAGCAGATTTCTTTATCTCTTCTGATTTCTTTTTCTTTTGTTCTTCTTTTTTACCAGCTTCTACAAATCTTCTCTTGCGCACTTCTTTCCGCTGTTCAAATTCTGAAACTAATTTCTTAGCTGTAGCGCCCGCATCCTTGACATTAAGCAAGGCGATATTTTTTTGTTGAGCGGCTTCCAGCAATGACACCCTTTTCCTAGTTCCTACGCTAGAAGCGATGACCGCCCCTTGTGTCTTTTGATCCAATGATTGTAATTCTCCTAGATTATGCACTAAAACCATCTCTAAACCGGAATCATGTAGTCCGCGCACTGCTGCTGGCGCTCCGTAACCTGGATTTGGCATAGCCGGCCTTCCGCAGTGCATCTGGCGCACTTTGGAATGTCTTCCCCGAGGAAATCTCCATCTGACTTTTACGCCAGCATTGAAATTTGACTCTTTCACCACGAATGCTGGCTTCTTCATTTCCTTTCTCAGTTTTAGTAATTGTTCTTTAGCCATGGTATTATGCTTTTATGATCTTGTCCCCCTTTTGGGTGATATAACATCCATCCTGGAAAATTCTTCGATCGCGATTGGTGATCCTGCATGCACTTTCTATTTTTGCTGCAGTCTGTCCAGCTACTTCGATATCTGTGCTGCTGACCACGATCTCTTCACCGATAACTTTGACTTCTGCACCTTTTACGATCTCAACTTTACGAGGGACAGCTTCCCCTAAAAAGTTCTTTATGATAACCTCATTTCCTGCCACGGATACGCTCATCGGGAAGTGGCCGGAGCAGATCTTCAATTTGTACACATAGAGTTCTTGCACTCCCTGGACCATGTTCATGATGTGGGACTCGAAAGAGCCAACCATAGTCTTTTCCCTTTTAGTGGATTTGGGAGCGAATAAAACTACCTTGTTCCCATCTACAGAGATAGTGATCTTAGGATGCATGAAACCTCTGCTGACTTCTCCTTTAGGGCCTTTGACTTTCAGCAGATTACCTTCTAGCTTGGCTGTCACTCCGGGCTTCAGTTCAATTTCCCGTGTCAGGTCGTCTTTCATGTTGTTTTAAGAGTTTATGTCAGATAATGCCTAATAGCAATATGCGATAAGCCTTCCCCCTGTTTGTTTATCTTTTGCTAAATTGTGAGTGACTAATCCTTGTGGCGTGGAGACGACGATTATTCCGAAGTCTTTTGCCGGAAGGTACCGCTTCTCCCATTTTTCAAATTCATGTTTTGCGGTGGAAAACCTTGGCTTGATTA
>CAYIZT010000008.1:0-29504 GCA_964368095.1 uncultured Methanosarcinales archaeon | reverse complement strand
CCTTCGCACGTTTCTAACGTGATACCCCGCAGCTTGCTGCGGGGAAGTTCATTTATTTTTATTATTGGCTGCACTGCAACAACAGAAAAAGCTGCTGAAGAAAAGCCTGCGCTATCAAATAACAATCTGGATCTTCCCAAACCGTTAGCTCAATATCTCGCTGCTAGGCAATGTGGCAATGCCCAATGTGAATTCCAAGAAGACAGTACCACCTGCCCTGAGGATTGCCCAAAAGCTGAACTTAGCGCTGACAAATGGATACAAGTTAATGGGCCATATGGTGGCTTGATAACCGATATGGAAAAAGTAGGTAATACTTTATGGACGGCAACATCTTTTACCTATGAGCTTGGCGGGAATGGTATTTTTGAGGTTACTAACAAAGGTTTAGAATGGAAAGCTTTAGGAGGCACCAACAAGGCGGTGTCAGATGTCGTCGTGGACCCAAGCGACACTAAAAATATTGCTTTTGTCGCTGATGCGCCTTTTGTTACATGGGATGGGGGCAAAACCTGGCAGAGGATTGAGATTGAGGCTGATTCATATACGGCAATGGCAATGAGCGCTGCGAATCCTTCTCTTATTTTTATGGGAGCTGTTTTGGATGGGAAAGGAATGCTTTTTGTCTCATCGGATGATGGAAAGAACTGGGCCAGAAGGTCGTTTTTGCCCGAAACTAAGTGGAGCGTTAAGCCTATCTGGGCAGGCATTGCCGAAGAATCAAAAAACTGGGTAACTGCCATTGAGCCTCACCCAACTAACGAAAATATTTTGTTTGCTGGCACAAACTCAGCTTTGTTCAAAAGTGAAGATCAGGGACGCAATTGGCAGAGGATTGACCAAACTTTTCATAGGACTGATATATTGGGTCTCAAAATAAATCCTCAAAATCCGGATGAAATTTTGGTGAGAGTTGGGGTCTTTGAGGATTTGGCTTGTTTGGAAACTGCCAGCGGTGAGAATACAGAAGCTAACGCCAAGATTCAAAAAGAAAAATGCGCTGGTGTATACAAAAGCAATGATTTGGGCAAAACCTGGCAACAGCTTGATGCATATTATTTTGATCCCTCGGAAGGGGGCGTTTTTGTAGATGATAGTAATCCAGGCATTGCTTACGCTATTTTCTCCAGAAAAATTCTCAAAACAGAAGATGGCGGAAAAACCTGGAAGGATTTTTTCTTCACCCATGATCAGCCGTTCATCCAAAATTCAGGTATAGTAAGCTTGGCAGTAGGCGAGAATAGCGATGAAGTGTTTATTGCAGGCAGACAGGGGCTTTTCCACACTAAAGATGCCGGTGAGCATTGGCATGAAAGAAACAATGGTTTTATCGGAAGCGAAGTAGTTGATATTATCAGAGCGAGCGATGGGGCACTCTATGCAGGCACATATTCATTGGGCATGTTTAAAAGCACAGATCAAGGGCAGAGCTGGACCTTTTCCTCTTATAATCTGGAGAACCCATACATAATGCTTATTGCAGCGCATCCCACAGAACCGAAAACCATCTTTGTTACAACAAATGGGGGAGTGTATGCCAGTCTTGACGGCGGATTGACTTGGGAGCGTGTAGCAAGAGATTTTTTTAGCGATTCAGAACTGCTTCCCGGAATTTCACATTTCCATGGCATTGCATTTGACCCTAAAAACCCAAGACACATTTATGTTGGAGGCGGAGGAGACCAGTATTCGCCCAATGGTGTAGGAATATCTATCAGTGAAGATGGCGGCAAAAATTGGAAGCAGGCAAATGCAGGCTTTGCAATTGATGTGCATGTGAGCAAGATAGTAGTTGATAAAAGTAACTCTTCTATAATCTATGCCACTACACAAGGGCCTACAAACTTTGCAGAGAAGATTGGGAGCGGGTACGGCGTGTTTAAGAGTACAGACTATGGAAATAGCTGGAAGAAGATTAATTCAGGGCTGGAAACAATAGAGACCAATACTATCGCGCTTGACCCAAATAATCAGCAAATTCTATATTTGGGAACTGATGACGATGGTATCTACAAGACTAATGATGGTGGCATTTCCTGGACAAAATTAACCATTAATGGACTGCCTCAGAAGTATGGTATTGGAGATATAGTGATAGATCCGCGTGATAGCAATATGGTATATGCAGCCACCGTAGATTATTTTAGGCTGGCTGTGGATCGTGGCCTGCTGGGCGATTATGGGGTATATTTCAGCAAAGACGGAGGAAAGACATGGAAACCATTTAATGAAGGGCTGAACCATATGGGGGCTTTTGCATTAGAAATTGACGCTGAGAAGGGCATTTTATATGTAGGGACAAGAGGGGGAGGAATTTATTGGAGAAAAATATGAAGAAGCTGATTTTAGTTTTATTTGTAATATTGATTTTTATTACAGGGTGTGCTGAAACAGAAATGTTATCCCCACAAAAACAAGGAGAACTGCTCCACTAGACAACCCACTGGACAAACCTATTAAGAGATGATGCTCAAGAATCTTTTAATTTTAACCTTTTTCGATGATCCACTCCCGCACTGGACAACTGCGGGTAGCTCTTATATACTATTTCTAAAAATAAAAGAATAAGCCCAGGTCGCATAACTTGGTTAGTGCGAAGGTCTTAAAATCCCCTGACCCTAACTCAAGGGACGGTAAGACAACCTTTTTTGTCTGCCAAGACTTTTGTGGGTTCAAATCCCACCCTGGGCGATTTAACCCTTAAGAACTTAATAAAACTTTCGTGGAAAAAATGTATTCAGAACTGATAATAAAAGAAGCTACGAGAAAAGCAAAAATCTTCAAGAGAGTGCATCCGCATACCCTGCGTCATTCATTTGCGACGCATCTTATTCAGAATGGTTATGCAGTTACAGAAGTTCAGCCTTTGTTGGGACATTCGTCATTACAAACGACTATGATCTATCTGCATATGGCTGCTCCAGAATTGTTGAAGGTTAAAAGTCCGTTTGATACGCTTGAAACTGCTTAATACAAGACTAATAAAAATGGCCGAGACAAAACAACATCCTTTCAAGAGATGGGAAGTATCAATTATGGAAATTCAAGAAGGTAAATCGATAAAATACAAGGTTACTAGAAGGATTTCAGAATTATCAGTATCAGAGACTAAGATATTCAAATCAAAAGATGAAGCTAAGAAGCAATTTGACACATGGCTAGATTAATAATTCAGCGTATTCATCTATCTTATGTTGGAGAAGTTTTGCCAACCTTGGCTGATTAAAGGTGTAGATGTCAGGGATGTCCAAATTTAAAATGCGTTTGTGCAGGTATTCAGCTGGAAATCTTTTTGCTACTTCATGGCGCTGTTCTTCTTCCATCACGAAAACAATATCAGCCCATTCTAATTCTGTTTTGGTAACAAGTTTTCCACCATGTAAGCCAGCAGATTTAACATTAAATCTTCCTTGGAACAATAACTCAGCAGTCTTACTTCGATGTTTATTTTGGTTGCAGATAAAGAGTGCATTCATATACTTACCAAATGAAGACTTTATTATAAATTTTATGCCCATAACTCTTATAAATAATCGTTGGAATGGATATATCTGAGAGGATAGTTGTTTTCTTAAGCCATGATCTCCCTGATAACTGAACCATACAAACCTGTACACCTTAAATCTGTCTTTCATCCTCTTTTGAATAGATGGTTCTTCAGCAAATTTAAAGAATTCTCTTTACCGCAATTATATGGGGTGATGGAAATACATTCCAGAAAGAACATTCTCATCTCTGCGCCTACCGGTTCTGGAAAAACTCTTACTGCTTTCCTCTCTATTCTCAATGAATTAGTTGATTCTTCAGAAAAACAGATTCTGGAAGATAAAGTATATTGCATTTACGTATCCCCGCTCAAGGCTTTGGGAAATGATATCCAGGTAAATCTTCTGAAACCGCTGCAGGAAATAAATGAAATAGCGGGCAAGGATCTGGGGATAAGAATCGGAGTAAGGACCGGCGATACCACTGCGGCACAAAAAGCAAAAATGCTGCAGAAGACCCCGCATATCCTCATCACCACGCCTGAATCGTTAGCTATAATGATCACTTCTCCTAAATTCAAAGAGAAACTTAGTCAGGCGCAATGGCTGATCGTAGACGAGATCCATGCCTTGGCTGAGAATAAGAGAGGAGTGGATATGAGCATCACCATGGAACGCCTGCAGCGTATGTCTCCGGGCATCACCAGAGTTGGATTGAGCGCGACTATCGCTCCGCTGGAAGAGATTGCCGGTTATTTAGTCGGAAAAGACCGCGACTGCGGTATTGTCGATATACGGTTCCTGAAAGAGATGGATCTGAAAGTGCTCAGCCCGGTGAAAAGTTTGGTAGAGACAGATTACCTGCTCAAGCATCGTAAGATGTATGACCTGATGAATGAGCTGGTGCAGGAGCATAAGACCACTGTTATATTTACCAATACTCGATCGGCGACGGAACGGGTGGTGCATACCATGAAAGATATGTTCCCTCAGCAATATAATCACGAGAATGTCGCTGCACATCACAGCAGCCTGAGTAAAGAAGTGCGCTTTTCTACCGAACAAGCATTGCGCGATGGCAGTTTGAAAGTGGTAGTGTCATCCACTTCTCTGGAATTAGGGATAGACATAGGATATGTTGATTTAGTTATCTGCTTGGGCAGCCCCAAATCAGTTGCTAGATTTTTGCAAAGAGCAGGTAGAGCCGGGCACCAGCTTCATTCCACAGTCAAAGCGAGAATCATCGTGATGGACCGGGACGATCTGGTGGAATGCGCTCTTCTGTTGAAGTCGGCGATCGAGAAAAAGATCGATAGAGTGCACATACCTACCAATGCTCTTGACGTCTTAGCGCAGCAGATCTATGGTATTGCAATAAATGAAGTGATCAACATCAATGAGCTGTATCATCTGGTCACCAAGAGTTATTGTTATAAGGATCTGCAATGGAAAGATTTCTTTGAAGTGATCAGGTACCTCTCTGGCGAATATGTAGCCTTGGAAGAGCGTCATGTCTATGGGCGAATATGGTATGATCCGGAAACAGGTAATGTAGGCAAGAAGGGCAAGATGGCCAGGATCATCTACATGACTAATATAGGAACTATTCCTGAAGAAAGCTACATCACGGTCAAGGTGGGTGAGCAGGCGGTAGGGAAGATCGATGAAGGATTTTTAGAAAGATTACGCCCGGGCGATGTGTTTGTATTAGGCGGTAATGTGTACATGTTTAAATTTTCCCGCGGCATGACTGCGCAAGTCAGCACCTCGGTCAATAGGCCGCCGACGGTGCCGAGCTGGTTCTCGGAAATGCTGCCCTTGTCGTATGACTTGGCGATGGAGATAAACCGTTTCCGCAGATTGATGGAAGACCAGTTCAAGGCAAATAAATCAGAACAGGAGATACTTGATTTTGTCAATAGATATCTGTATGTAGATGAAAAAGCAGCATACAGCATCTATCACTATTTCTATGAACAGTATAATTACAGCCAAATTCCTTCCGACAGGAAGATGGTGGTGGAAACTTATGTCGACCGGGGAAGGACTTATGTTATTTTCCAAACTTTATTTGGACGGCGAGTAAATGACTGTCTGTCGCGGGCGCTGGCCTATGTAATCGGTAAATCACAGCATCGGGATGTGGAGATCGGCGTGAATGACAATGGATTTTATCTTTCGGCGGAGCAGAGTTTCAATGCTTTGCGTGCTTTCGAAGGGCTGAAGCAGGAAAATTTTCGGGTGATTTTAGAAAACGCCATCGAGAAGAGCGAAGTCCTGTTAAGGAGATTCAGGCATTGTGCAGCTAGAGCATTGATGATCCTTCGTTCATACATGGGCCAGACCAAGAATGCAGGACGGATGCAGGTAGGCAGCAGGATACTGTATAGCGCAGTCAAAAGGATAAGCAATGATTTCCCTATCCTGAAAGAAGCGCGCCGGGAAGTTTTAGAAGATCTTATGGATTACCCCCATGCGCAGAAAGTCATCGATGAGATCATTGCAGGAAGGACAACTATCGTAGAAGAGCATACGGAAGTCCCCAGCCCTTTTGCTTTCAGCTTGATCGCTGGCGGTTACAGCGACGTCATCAAGATCGAAGATAAGCAGGAATTCCTGAAGCGCATGCACGAGATGGTCATGGCCAGGATCGCTCTTAAGGAAGGAAAAAAATTATTGAAAGAAAAATCAAGTCAGTTCCTTCGTGACTTTCCTGACGGAAAGAAGGAAGAGTTCTCCTATTCTTCGTTTTGGGAAGACCTGCAGAAAAAACAGGAAGAAGAAAAGGACTGGTATAAAGAGAAGCTGAAATTACAGGTATGGGCCTTGAAATATGTTCCGGTATATGTGAAAGAAGAGCTGATCAAACTTGTCGATAATGGTTCCATGCGGAAAGATGTTTTTGATGACTGTAAAAAGTATCGGGAAGAGATCGAACGCGATTGGCCGCAGGAGCTGAAAGAATTTGTGTTAGCGAAGATCACTGCATGAGCTGTTCTTCTAATTCACTGATGGTATGATTCTCTCGTTCAGGTTCAGGAATATTGAATCTATCGCAAAGAAAAGCATGGTATTGGGCTATATCATCTTCTTCGCGCATCTCTCGTAATTGGGCCTTCAATTCTGCATAAACCTTGCCTTCTGCTTCTTGGAAAAGGCGTACTGCAACCCTGAACAATTGCTGGTCTGGGCATTCCGATAGGATTCTGTTTCCGCGTAAGCGAGTGTAACCTACGGTTCTGATCAAACTTATTTGTCCTTCTCTGTCTTTAGGCACAGTTCTATAGTCCAGGATTTGGTAAGCTTGGTCGAGGTTCATGTTAAAGATTTCGATGCGGCAAATGCGAGGCCTCTATTAGCATTTTCGTAATCAGGATCAAGTTCCAAGGCTTTCATAAAATAAAATGTCGCTTTTTCTAAGTATCCTTGACGTAAATAGAGAATGCCGTAGTTGGTATAAGTGCATGCAGATGGATTTAATCTCAAAGATCTTGTAAAGTAGGAAAGTGCTTCTGTGTACATCTTGGACTCCATGAAGAGAACTCCTACATTACTAAGTGCTTCAGGATCTTTTGGATTTATTTCTACTGCTTTTAAGTAGTGTTGTAATGCTTGATGATTTTTTCCTTTTCTTCCGAGAACGTACCCCACTGAGAGATGATAACTTCCCTTTAAATGTTCATCTTCAGTTATACTTTGTAGATAAACACCATTTTCTATCGCTTTTTCAGATATGTTAAATCCTATGAAGTAATCAAAATCTTTTAATTCTTTTCCCGAAGTGGTTTCCCAGTTGAGGTATAGATCTTTTAGATGCCATCGAACAAAGCTATGTTCGGGGACATTTACTGCTGCGATAGGAAGATTTAATATATCCGCAATTGCTCGGTAAATAACAGTTCTTCCTAAACAAGTTATAGGTCTAGGAGTTTCTTCCGCCAACCCTTCGCTTAAGAGAGCATAATCTTTATGTTTGAATTCTTTTTCTTTGAGAATTGAGTCAATAGTTTTAAGAATTCTTATTGCTTCAAACTTCGAATCGGCCGTTGGTGTCCTAATGCGTTGCTGTGCTTCTGAAAGAATTCCGTCTAGTGTCTGGTATGCAGACGGAGTTGCTTCAATTATTCCTGCGTCTCTTTCGATATCCAGAAACTGATGAGCAATAGTTTGGTATCTGGGAGAATGTTTCTTCCTTACTGCTTCAGCTCTTGTTACCATGAGCTGGAATCCTCTTAGTGCTTTATAAACCTTTCCAACCTTTAGTCACTCTAAAGTAACTACTTAAATCAGCCGTCCCACAAACACATTATGCTTGTCTCTCACTATCTTTACTTTCACCGCTTTCCCTTCTTTGAAAGGGCACCCGGGAATAGAGATGTTCCGTCCTTTAGCCGCGCCGATAGAAGAGTCAGGAAAGCGGTCAGGGCACTTTAAAACTACAGAAACGACTTCTCCCTCTTTAAAGGGCTTGGGCAGGTCTTTGGTCTTTCGGATGTTGAAATCATCTTTGTTCAGTTTTAATTTAATATCATATTTATTTTCCCAAGCATCCAGCATCATATAGAATTTATCCCAGGAAATCTCTTCTGCAGGTATCCTTCCGGTCTTATATTTGAGAAAATTCTGTATCCCCAGAATAGGCTTTACCTCAAGCGATTTGATGAATAGGATAATCTTTCCCATCTCGTCTTCATTGTAGCCCTGAGTTAAGACCGGAGCGACAATCACTTTCAGTTTTTTGGAGGCATGGGCGATGACCTCTTTGACATGCTTGACATTATAACTTTTAGTTCCGGCGATAAGCTTCGCTTTTTCTTCATCGATGGCATCAAGTGAAAGGTTCAATTGCAATTTATCATATTTAGCGATCCTATCGATCATTTCCTTATTGAGCAAAGTTCCATTAGTATCGATGGAGATAGTATGCACATTTTTCATGGCCTGGAGATCGGCAAATAAATTTTCCAGATCTGCATAGAGGAAAGGTTCTCCCTGCACGCCGATATGCACTTCTACCGGTTCAGCGACAAAGTCGATAAGTTTTTGCAGTTCTTGTACCAGGTAATCTTTTTCCACTACAAAATCATGCTTTTTGCTGCTTAATCCTTCTGAAATTGAACAGTAGACGCAGTCGAGGTTGCAGGAAGTGACTGGTTTTATTTCTATGATGGAAGAATTTCGGTAGACGATTCCGAAGGCTACATTGCCGATAAGCGGAATGCCGGAGTTTTGATGGATATATGTTACCGGATTTCCGGTTAATTTGTTTTTCAATCGGTCAAAATATTTGGCCAAAAGGAAAGAGAATTTGGTCTCTGCTTTTTCCTGGTCTATTTTTGCGAATTCAATAGTATTAGGATCCTGAAGTGAGAATTTAGCGATCTTTTCCACTTCTTCTTTGGGAATTTCGGCAGAGAAGATTCTAAGCAGGCTTACTTGAAGATGTTCTCCCTGGTCCTGAAAGGATAAGGTACTATATTGAAGGGTGGCCATACCTACTCAATTTCAAGGCTATTTTATAAATTTTATAGTTGACGTAATCAATTGGTGGTAAAATAATAGGGATAGTAAGGGAGGGAATGGTATCTTTATGTACCTCTCCTTGGCGGCAAGACGGCCAGTTCCTGTCCTACACGACAGCCCGGAGGGCCCAACCCCAGTCGTGTCTTGCGCCATGAATTAGTAAATGGTCTTCTTCTTATCTTATATATTCAAACATCAACAAAGTTTTAAAAAGATTAGGACCACTTAAGCAGAATGGGGGCAGTTGAAGCTATATATTCACAGGTGGTAACACATTCAGCAATGGATAATATAAAGATAACTCTTGAAACCTTGTACGATATTCTGCGCAATGAGAAGAAAAAAGAGGATCTGCAGAAACTTGATCAGGCATTTTTCTTTGATGTTGTAGCTTATCTGCGGGAAAAACAGGCGCTGCTGGAGATGAAAAAGGAAGGAGAAAATATATTTTCTGCCGGCGATAAGGAAAAATTAGAATATGAGCTTAGAAGCATTCGGCGGATCTTGAAGGAATTGTATGAAAAGAGGGAGAAGAAAATTTTAGAGATCGCCATGAATAAGAGCCGGACCGGTTCAGATATCATCGACACCAGCTCCATGCTGCGTGAAGAAAAAGAATTTTATACCCAGATCTTGCAGAGTCTGGATCATTTCCGGCGGGAAATATTGCTGAATCTGTTTCGCGGGGAGCTGCCTTCCATCAGCAGCCAGATGCAGAGAGTGGAAATCAATGTTGAGCAGCGTAAGGAGCAGATCAAGGCTGAATTACAAGAAAAAACAGAACAGCAGGCGCAGGAAGTGAAAATTCCAGCTAAGGCCAGGATAAGATTTACTCATGCTACACCAAGTTTTGTCTGGAAAGACATGAAAGTTTACGGCCCTTTTGATACAGGTGAAGAGACAGAAATATTTCTGGAAGTTGCCGATCTGTTAGTGAGGAAAGGCAGAGCGGAAAAATTGTAGATGGCAGAAGAGGAAAATTTTGGTTATAGTCTGTCTTTGCCGGAGTTGACCAAAGATGATCTTACACAAACTTTGCATAAGGAAATAATTGATTATAAAAAAAATGGAATCTTTTCTTTTTTAGGCGCGAATGTTATTCCTTATATTGCGGATAAATGTTCTGGGAAATTCTCATTTCCATGGGAGGGTGCAATATATAGCAGCTTAATCCTATTCGAGATGCTTGCAGTAGGGACTTGCCTATACTCAGTACATAAGTGGCGGCAAACTTCAAAAAAGTTAGGTGGATTGGAAGAAAAATTGTAAAGGAGATTTCTCTAAGCCCGTTCTGGACAGAGCAGATTCATAAGTTAATTATTTAAAATAAGTGCCTTTTTAGCTGATTATGCTCAAAAAATTCATCACCGCAGATAACAGCGAATCTTTCCTGAATGAAGAAGTAGGCGAAAGTTATCATTCACATACCGGCGGAGTAGAGGAAGCTTTGAAAAAATATGCGATCCCCTGCAAGATCAAAGAATTGGCTAAAACCGGTAAGATAAAAATTCTTGATGTATGTTTCGGGATGGGATATAATTCTGCCATGGCTGTCTCTGTTGCGCTAGAAGAGAATCCTGATTGTGAAATTGAAGTAATTGGTCTAGAATATGATCAGCATATCATCTCTATGATCCAAGAAGTCAATCCGCAAATCCCTTTCTTCGCTCAATATAAGAAATTGAATCCACAGCGGCTGGAATTCAAGGAAGGAAATGTATCGGTGAAAGTGCTGTTAGGTGATGCACGGGAAAAGGTCAAACCTCTGCCGGAAAATTATTTTGATGCAGTTTTCTTTGATCCATTTTCTCCTAAGACTGCACCGGAGATGTGGCAGGAACCTTTCTTTGTCGAGATACACCGAGTGATGAAGAATTCTGCTATTTTAGCGACCTACAGCTGCGCAAGAATGGCTCGGGATAACATGAGCAAGGCGGGATTGCTGTATGAGGATGGACCTATTTTAGGCAGGCGAGGACCAGGAACGATCGCCACGAAGTGGGTATAGACGGTTATACGAGGCGAGAGTGCAACGGCACGAGGATTTTCGTAGAAAATCCGAAGCGTTTGAAAAAACAATCTTCATTATTATTTTAGCAATTTAAACTACATCACTTTTAGAAAATCCGTGTCTTTGTTTCTATCTATCATCTTGTGGGCATGTTTCATTTCTTCAGGAGTATAAATGTAAATTATTTTGAATTTTCCAGAAGTCGTTTGTTTTATGTTATCGTGAACAACTTCAATAACATGAACAAGTCCCCAGTAAAGCCATTTACCATCAATATTTTGAACTAAGAAATTGCGAACAGGCGGTAATTTATAGATTCTAATCTTTGGTTTATCTTTGAACTCAAAAATTCTATCTTTGAAATCTTTCGCCGTAAATGGCTTTACTTTATGTTTTTCGTAATTCAAGACTTCTGGAAAACCTTGTTCTTTAGTTAATTGTAATGTATCGTTTATTTCTATGAAACTGCCCATATTATTAAGTTTAAATTGTTAAGTATTTAAAATTGTTTGTTTTTTCAAATGTCGTATAATGCTTGTTAAGCGAGGGTGAGGAGCAGTAGCGACGAAAGCGCAGCGTCCCCAAGGATTTCTGAAAGAAATCTGCAGCGTATGACACAGGGAGCCACGTCTCCACAGCAAGTGAAAAAAAAGCGTAAGCAACAAAAGGGTGTTCTTTCCAAAATCTTCCATTAACTTTTTATATTATCAGTGAATAACTAATTAAAATGGCACAAACACTTGAGAATCTTGCTTCGAGTGAAATTAATTGGGTGTATACTGGTAAAAATATTGCTCAATATCTTCATATAACTGTACCAGAAGCACCTCCAGAATGGAAAAAGATAACTCGCAATTGGACTATAGGTGATGCTATTTTTGGTGGTATTGAGAAATTACATTCTACTTATCTTTTTCTTTTTGATAGGAAAGGATACAAAGAAAAGAAGAAATACGTGGAGCAAGAAGAACAAACAAGAGATTTGCTTCATCAAGCAAGAGAACAAGATGAAGTTGAATTTGAAGACGAATTAAGAAAATGTGGGATTTTAACAGAGCAGGAAAAAGATGCTTATATGGTTGCTCATTTTGCAGGTTTAGCCATGTCAAGATTTGTATATCATGCTGATGAAAATAAAGGTGGAGTCGAAGTTGTTAAAAGAAGAAATGGTGTAGCAGAAGAAGTCCGGATTACTCCAGAATTATTTGAAGATTATGTAAGGATAAGTATTAACGATGGTATAAAATCTCTTATCAGTAAATACTGGATTTCTATTAAAAGTGTTGAAATGCCTCAAATAATTAATCCAGATTTTCATGAAAAGGCAACATTTTGGTTAGCGCATGAAGTTTATTCTAGAACGGATGAAAATAAAGAATGTAAACTTTTAGAGACTGTGGTTGTTAAAAGAGAAAATGATGGGAGATTTAATTTAAGAACTTTCTATGGTGGAAGTGATTAATGTTATATAAAAAGAAAGAACGCCCGTTAGTTATTTAATGTTAGAACATTCTAGTTTTCTTTAAGTGGCTCCCGAGTAATATGTCGTATAACTAATTATAAACCAAGATTCAAGAATTTAGGGGTTATAATTGTTATAAGAGACAAATTTTCAGTTCACAACTTCAAAAAGAGATACTTCCAATAAGGAGTTATTTATTCCCGAATACTCCGCCCCTTGGGGTGGTTGGGATTTTTACTTCTTCTTATTCCTTCCCCGTCGTTCTACTAACTGTAGTCGGGAAAGAACTTCATCTGCGCCGTCATATTCTTGCTGATAGCCTTCCAGGACCTGTTCAAATATTCCGGGATATTTATCTGTGTGAGTAGTCTCTAACGCTCTGTCCAGCAGAAACAGGTCCACCGCTTTGTCTTCAATTTTTTCAGAAAAGAAAGATAAGCCAAAATCGATGAAGGTCACTTCTCCGGTTTCCTGGTGCTTAATCATGTTGGAGGTAGTCAGATCGCTGTGGATGATATCTGCTTTATGCAATTGGCCGATGCGCTGGCCGATTTCCTTGGCCAGATATTCACTTTCTTCAGCTTTTTGCTGGAGAACTTCTTTCAAAGTATTTCCGGGGATGAAATCCATTGTGATGGACATCCTCTTATCAGAAAATTCTTTCAAGTGCGGGGCATTGAAGTGCATTTCTTCCAGCCGTTGGAGAACTTTTGCTTCTCTTCTGGTCCTAAATTGTCGCAATGATCCATCCAATTCAGGATGGCGGTATGCTTTCGCTAAACGTTCTTTTATCACAGTAGCATTATCCCTGTACAATTTAGCTTCTGCTCCTTGGGCGATGAGTTTCATTATAAGTAGATAATATCTGCACTATAAAAAAGTAACGCTGGTTAAGGCTCTGTCCTGAATCTCTGCTTTGCTTTGGGTTAGCATCGACTCACTTTTAGTATTAGTAATTATAATGCGGTGCCCTCCCGGAAGGAGCGTCCCCATCCGCAATCAAAGTGATATAAAATCTATCGTTCGTGTATTGATGCTAACCTCATTCCGGACATACAATCAGGTTATTTTTTGCTTCTGATCATTCTTTCTGCAGCGCGGCTGATTGATTCTTCGATAGCTTCAGCAGCTTCTCCGTCTTTACGGTAATCTGTTTTGGCAATGCGGGAAATCCGGCCGTCTTTCAATAGTTCCATAGCTTCATGATATGCTTTTGGCCTATCAGGATCATAGACGCCGATACTGGTGCCGCCTCGTTCAAGGGTCATAGACATGCAGGGCACATCTGTAAAACCATCACCAACATAGATCATATTTTCAAAGTAGATCCGTCTTTTTCCTGAAGGCATGCGCTTATTTACATCTATAGTCGGATCTATATTGGTCCCTTTATTAGCTTCGTAGAGGCATCGTGTCTTTTCGATAAATCCGATAGCCTTCACCGGATAGTAAATCACTCCGTCTTTTTCTAAATATTCGGAAGCGAAGATCTGATCAAGAGCGCCAGGCGCATTCAAACAGCTTCCCTGGATCATTTTTCTTAATCCAGTACTGATGATGTAATGTTCTAATTTTACGCCCTGGCTGCCGTATCGCTTTTCTACCGATTTTTTGGTCCGCAAAAAGAATTCCGGAAGGCCAGGAAATGGTTGGATCATAGCTCCATATTTTTCTAAGTCAGAATTGGAAAGCGGCGGGATTTTTCCCTTTTTGATGTAATTAAGCAAATTGATCATATACATAGTTTCAGAACCTATATCCACATCTAGAGAGGCGGCATATTTTTTTAACTTATCATTGTCAGCCCAAAATTCATTTGGATCAATTCCCATCGAACGAAACATAGGCTCCTGCATATATTCAGGCGTCAAAGTCTGATCACAATCATAGAAACAGGCGATGATATTCTTACTTTGAATGTTCTTACTTCCCCCCATAGAAACCTAAGAAGAAAGAGTGCTTAAATAATTTTAGCTTATACACACTATATTCATAATCTGCATCATAGCTTCTGCAGTATAGCATCAATCTTCTGCTTCAGCATAGGTTTTGGCATAAAGCCGATAATCCGGCCTGCCTCTTCGCCGTGGTTGAAAATGATAAGGCAGGGTATTCCGGTGACCATATTGTTGCCGGCAACGTCAGGATAATCTTCGGTCGATATCTTGGCAAACTTTAATTTTCCACCGTATTCTTTGCTGGTCTCTTCAAATACAGGAGCAAGCATGCGGCATGGGCCGCACCAGGATGCCCAGAAATCTACTATTACCGGTAATTTTGATTCAAGTACTTCAGTTTGGAAGGATTCTTCGCTTAGTTCAAGGACCATGTTCTCATTTACCCCTATATTTTTTTAGGTGCAGGCATATTTAAATCTTTGCAACAAAAAGCTTTAGTAGAATATCTCACTTCCGCTCTGGTTAGCATCGACTCACTTTTAGTATTAATGATTTTAGTGCGGTGCCCTCCCGGAAGGAGCGTCCCCTTCCGCAATCAAAGTCCTATCGATTCTATCGTTCGTGTATTGATGCTAACCTATTTTTTACACAAAGCCCAACAAAAAGCTTTATAAAATCAAATAATATAGTCAATATAAGTGATGATGTCTGCAAAATCAGTTTTGGTTCTTATTTTAGCATTTCTGTTAGTTTTTCCTACGGCTCTGGCACTGGATGAAAATGAACTGCAGACAGATTGCCTCTACTACTTTTATGGGAAGGAATGTCAAGATTGCGATGCAGCTAGCGCTGCCATGTTAGCCTTGCAGACAAAGTATCCAAACCTGCGGGTCGATAAATACGAAGTCTACCGCGATTTTAAGAATTTTGAGATGATGAAAGCATACTTTGAAGCGTACGGCATCGAAGAAGATTCACGTTCCATCCCTGCTGTATTTTCCAAAGGCAGTTATTTGGTGGGCTCAAAAGCTATCGCCTCGCTGGTTGAAGAGGGTGTAAAAAAGAATGATGATGCTTCCTGTCCGGATTTGTCCGTAGGGCAAACTACAGTTGGCATCCTGGGCCAAGGGCAGCCGCCAAATGTGCTTAAAACGTTGACCTTTTCTTTAGTCACCGGCCATGCATTGCAGAACATGTTTGTTCCTGGAATATTAGCATTGCTGCTGATCTTTTTGGCTATACTTTCTGTCACAAAAACAAAAGAAGAGATTGTTAAGACCAGCGCAATTTACCTACTTGGCATCTTTTTGGCTTATCTGTTATTTGGTTTAGGGTTATTGTCATTCTTCTATGATTCACAGCTGCATTATTTGTTCTACAAAATAGTGGGCTTTGCTGCTTTATTATTTGGATTAGCCGGAGTACAGTCATTCTTTACCACCTGGGAATTGGTGATGCCGGCTTCGGTGCGGGTGCAGGTTAAGGAATTACTGCGATACTTGTTATCTCCGTTCGGTATATTTGTTATGGGATTGGCAGGAGGCATGTTTACTTTAGCTGGGGTAGGCCAGTCATTTTATCTGCTGAGGGATCTATTTATCGGTAATTTCATGCGGGGAATAGTGCTGCCGTTGATGATTTATTATGTCGCAGTAGTATTGCTGATTTTTGTCGGTTTGGCTGCAGTCTTCCATCTTTTACGTTCTATGATGGAGCATGCAGTGGAGACACAGGAAGCCTCTTCTGATGCTAAACGTGAACGCTGGAGAAGACATTACCAACGGGTTTTGACCTTTAGTGTGCGTGGTACATTGCTGGTCTTAGGCATAGTGTTAGTATTTGTGTGAGAAAACTATTAAATATCATTTTGCTTTCTGTAATCCCATGCCTTCCATTGCAAAGATAAAAACAGTATTCTCTCTTCTTGAGAAAGATCATCCTCTCACTATGCTCGAAGAGCTGGGTTATTATACTCCCTTCCAGATGTTGGTGATGACTATGTTAAGTTCCCGCACTAAAGATTCCACTACCATTCCTATAGTCAAACGATTGTTTGCAGAATATCCTAACCCGGAACATTTCATAAAGATGGATATTAAAGAATTGGAAAAGTGGTTGTATGGGATTGGATTCTACAAAGTCAAAGCACAGCATGTCAAGAAGTTAAGTAAAATAATTCTGCAGCAACATCGCGGAAAAGTTCCTGATACTTTTGAAGAATTGACCTCACTTCCCGGCGTGGGCAGCAAGACCGCAAATTGCATATTAGCTTATACCTTCAAGAAACCGGCTATCGCAGTTGACGTCCATGTACATAGGATCTCTAATCGGCTGGGATGGGTGAAAACCAAGACTCCAGAAGATACGGAAGAAGCGCTGAAAAAGATTATTCCAACAGATTTATGGATTGAAGTGAATCGCTTGTTTGTCGGGCATGGGCAGACTATCTGTGTACCGATCAATCCAAAATGCAGCATCTGCCCGGTGCGGAAATATTGTGAATTTGGGATAAACAACAAAAAGGGGTAAAGCATTTTTTAGTTTCCATTATAAACAACAAGATGATTGAATTATTGTCTAGAAATTCTGGCTAACTTAACTACCGCAACGCAGAGCCATACCACATTCAAGGCAACAAAAGGCCAGCTTTTCATGGTGTAGGCGTAATAGATGAGCAGCCCTGCACCAAAAATATTGATAAGGTTATACGGCACAGTCTCAGCATTGAACTTTTCGTAAAATTCATCTAATAAAAACGCTATAAGGATACAAACAGCACCGACAATCCCTGCGGCTAAGCTCATTGCTTCCTCCTGGTTTCTTTCACCAGGCTGATGAAATGCTCTCCTAATTGTTTTGCTAATGATTTCTGTTTTTGTGAATTCGATAAGAGAGCCTGCAAATGCTGTTTATGCGGTTGGTGCATGAACTGCACTGCTTCTTCTAAAGGCGCTTCTTTTTGTATCAGCTCGTTGATATGATGATATTTGTATGCAACTGATCTGGCATTTTTTTCCAGGTATTTTATATCGTATAGTAAATTTTTAGTGTTCAGGAATTCATCTTGCAGTAAAAGATTAGTGATATAGCGGGCTTTTGGCTTATTGCCGTTTAAAGTAGTCAATTTTAATTCAATCAGATGCCGGGCATATTCCTGCAGCTTATGGTTGATAGTCTGGGCATTCTCCAGCTCTTTCATCTTCTGCTGTATAAAAAATAAATTAGTATTAATCTCCTGTTTCTGCTGCAAAGAAAGATTCTGCAGGAAAGGCAGGTGATGGTTGGTGTTTGTCTTGATAGACTTGATCCAATGCAGCTGGAAATTCTTCAGTTGTTCAGAAAGGTTGGGGAGAGAACTAACCTCTTTTTTAAGCTCGCGTAAGTCCATGTTTTAGGAAGGGTTTGTAAATATATAAACGTTGTGCCGGGCTAGGATAATATGAAATCCTCGGTCACTAACCCCTTCCGAACAAGCTCGAAAATCACATTCTCGTCGGCAAGGGGGTTGTCCCTTACGGGGAACGCCGACCACTGACGCTAACAGCAATTTTGTGAGGCCGTTAGTGACCTGCGAAGCATAGGATTTCATATTAGCCGCCGGACTATTATCCTCTAAACAGGGCCGTAACCCGGCCATAATTTGGAGAGGTAAAAACTCTAAACTGTCTAACCCACGACAGAGTTTTAGAAAGCTTTATAAAGCCACACTCAAAATAAGAGTAAAACAAGCTATTGAAGGAAACGAGCCTTCAAATAAGGATTTTGAAAAGATATTCAAAATCCTATATATAACTCTAAGGAGGATTCCAGAGCATGTTCTACAAAGCCAAAGTCAAGGATTACATCAGAGTTCCGCCGAAAATGTTCAGTTTAGGCCGAAGAGACGCAGTATTGCAAAATATCAAGACCAGCTACGACAATTTTATCTCTAAGGAATTGGGATTCGTACTGACCGTTATTGACGTCGGCGACATCAAGGAAGGAGTCATAGTTCCTGGCGACGGAGCAGGCTACTTTGAAGCAGATTTTGAATTATTGGCTTTCAGGCCAGAAATGAACGAATTAGTCTATGGAACGGTTAGGGACATCACTGACTTCGGCGCATTTATAGATATGGGCGGAGTCGAAGGCATGGTGCACATCTCACAGAGTATGGATGATTATGTATCATTCAGCAAGGAAAAAGTTTTACAGGGTAAGAAGACAAATCAAAGTTTGAAAGTAGGCGATAAATGTAAAGCTCGCATCATCGCTATCAGCTACAAAGATGCGCATAACCCTAAGATAGGGTTGACTATGCGTCAGGAAGGCTTGGGCAAATTAGAATGGCTGGAACAGGGCCAAAATGTCGTTGCCAAAGCTGAAAAGAAAGAGGAGTAAATGAACCATGGCTAAAAAAGAAGCATGCAGAAAATGTAAATTATTTTATGACGGCGATACTTGCCCAGCTTGCGGAAGCTCAAGCAAAACCAGTACCTGGCAGGGAAGGCTGTACATCAGCGATGTCAGTAAATCCATGATCGCAGAAAAAATCGGCATAACCGCAAAAGGAGAATATGCCATCAAGGTAAGGTGAGGAAAATGAATATTACAATAAACCAAAAAAATGAAAATCCTTTGTTACATAGGTTAGAAGTTGCAGGAGTAGTCGTTTTTGAAGGTGCTACCCCCAGCAATACACAGGTAGTAGAAGCATTGGCTTCACAGTTAAAAACCGACGCCAGCCAAGTAGTTCTTCGGCATATTTACAATAAATTCAGCAAGCACGAAGCAAGATTTGAAGCGGTCGCCTATGCTTCAGCTGATGCTCGCAATAAAGCAGAGCGCCTGACTCCTCAGCAGAAGAAAAAATTAGAAGAAGAAAAGAAGAAAGCTGCGGAAGAAAAAAAGAAAGCAAAAGAAGCTAAGAACGAGTAAAATGAAACTATCCTATAACACTGAACGGAATATAGTTTGGGGTTCGGTTTTAGGTACTATGGCCGGGGTTGGCGGAATGTTTTATTTTATTACAATACCGAGCCCAGATGAAGAGCTGATGAAGGAATTTAAACAAAGACAGGATTCACTCAGTCAGCAGGTATTGCAATGTGTTCCCAGAGAAAAAGGCAGGTCTCTTTCAGACCAATGTATTGATTCTGTTTTACGATCAGACCAATGTATTGATTCTGTTTTACGATACGATTCTGTAAATAAAAATATTGATACCTTGCAAAAACTTCCGGCATATATCACTTCCAAAGATGACCAGAAATATTCATTATATTTAGGAATATTTGCCGGGGCTTGTCTGACATTAAATTTATTCCTTTCTGAAAGGAGAAAAAAACAAACATCAATCAAAGGTGATCAATAATGGCAGCTCCAGCAAAAGGTAAAGCTTCCGCGAAAGGCGGGGCAAAGAAAAAACCAGGCAGTAAGCTCTGGAAATTATATGAAGTGCAAGACGGTAAATTAGTGCGAAAAAACAAATTCTCACCTAAATCACAGGGCGACTTTATGGGCAACCACGCAGATAGGTCCGTCTGTGGTAAAACTAAATATACCGAATTCAAGAAAAAGTAAATTTATTTTATTTCCTTTATTTATGTCTTCTATAATTGTTGATTTTGAAAATTGCGATACCGTTTTAGGATTTCTGGATAGGATGGTCAAAGCATTGAAAGTCATGCCGTTTTACGGTGCTAATCTGGAAGTTATGGGAAAAACTATTTCTTCTTTGGAGAAACACGGTTTTGCTTTCCCATTGACTTTGAAATTGGATAATGTTCAGGGATATAAAACAAAATGTCCGAACGGGTGGAAAATCTTTTTGACTTCGTTAGAAAAAGCGAAAGAAGAATATGCTAAAAAAGGAATGATATTCAATTATTCCTGTACAGATTAATTAATAAGCCAGCCCTTTCTTTTGAGGGTATGCCTTTTGAGAAACTTAAACAGGAATATTCTGCCTGTAATAAATGCCCTGCTCTCTGCCGATCGCGCTCACAAGTAGTCTTCGGTTCTGGAAACCCAAAGGCGGAAGTTTTGTTGATAGGCGAAGCGCCGGGAGCGAATGAAGACCAGCAGGGAATCCCATTTTGCGGCATGTCCGGACAGGTGCTGAATGAGCTGCTGAATTCTGCAGGATTATCTCGGGAAGATATCTTTATCACCAATACTATTTTATGCCGGCCGGAAAATAACAGAAATCCGGCAAAAGATGAAGTTGAAAATTGCCGGGAGAGGCTGGATAGGTTGATATCTATAATGAGGCCAAAAGTTATTGTGACCATAGGTAATTTTGCGACGGAGAGGATTTTGGGCAAAAAAGGTATTACCTCTCTGCGCGGGAAGATATTTGAAATTGAAGGGAAGAAGATTGTGCCGGTAATCCATCCCGCCAACTATCTGTATTCTGGCAGGAATCCGGAGATGTTTACCCAGATGAAAAATGATTTTGAGATCATCGCAAAGGTCGCAAAGGAAAATAATAAATAAAATAATAAAGAAAAGAGATTAACTGATTTCTAAGAGTATCTAAGACCTATCCTATCAATCTAAGCACCTAAATTATCTATAATCGGCTGATTGTACGTCTCCATTATTTTTGCCATGACCACGTGCTGGTCCATGTTGGCGCAAGGCCGGCGGTCTTCCATATACCCTTTTTGTTCTACGGCTGTCTGCCAGGGAATCCTTATGCTGGCGCCGCGGTTAGAGACACCGGCTCTGAATTCTGTATAAGGGCAGGTTTCATGTTTTCCGGTAAGACGTTCTTCAATTCCCACTCCGTAAATAGCGATGTGTTCTTTCTGGTGTGCGCGGAATTTTTCTATGAGCGTATCAAAGCATTCAGAACTTTCTCTCATCCTCTTGGTGGAAAAGTTGGTATGCGCTCCAGCGCCGTTCCAATCGCCTTTGGCAGGTTTGGCTTCTAGGGAAGCGACGATGCCGTAGTTTTCACCAATCCTGCTGAGCAGATATCTGGCGATCACTAAATCATCAGCGACGCGTAATGGATCGCTGTCTGAAGTACCATTGCCCATCTGGAATTCCCATTGGCCGGGCATAACTTCTGCATTTGTTCCTGGTATCACCAGATTTGCGTCCAGGCAGGCATACATATGCTTATCGATCAATTCCCTTCTGACAACCCTGTCAGCCCCATTGCCACAATAATATTTTCCCTGCGCTTCTGGAAATTTTCCTTCTTCTTTTGGAAATCCCAGCGGTCTGGCGAGGCGGGAGAAATCATGGTCATCAACACGCATCAATGTATATTCCTGCTCGATACCGAACCAGAATTCCTGTGCTTTACATCTTTCTGCAATATTGCGCAATAAAGCTCTGGTGTTTGACAGATGAGGTGTATCTCCCGGTACGTTAAAAACTTCGTTTAACACTAATAGTGAAAGATAATCCGGCCTCTCTTTAGTTCTCAATGGATCCACATAGGCTCTTACTGGCTTTAAGATGCAATCGGAATCGTGCCCTTCGGCTTGGTTAGTGCTGCTGCCATCAAATCCCCAGGTGGGCATATCTTTTGCCAAAGCTTCGGCATATCGTTGCCTTGTTCCGAGACTTACATTTTCCCGGAATCCCCTGACCACTCCCTTGGCATCAAAGTTAATAATTTTTGTTTTACTTCTAATCTCTGGATTCTGGTTAGGATCTAGTACAAACTTTCCTGCTTCATCTTTCACTAAATTATTTCCGTCCAACCAAATATATTCTGCGATTGCTTTCAAGTTTCCACCTCTGATGGTTTTATATATAAAAAATATATAGAGAAAGAAGTTGCTTATAATGTTTATGAAAACAAAGTTTTATATAAAATGGCCTTGATTTCAGCAGTATGATCACTAAAGATATGACCATAGGTGAACTAGTACAGCAATATCCTTCCGTAGTGGAAATCCTGATGGAAGAAGGCGTGCATTGTATTGGATGCGGCGCCGCTTATTTTGAAACTATCGAAGAAGGCTTAGCTGGCCATGGAAGGTCTAAGGAGGAAGTTGCCGCGATCATTGAAAAACTGAATAAGGCCATACCTGCAGAAAGCGGCGATGATAATCTTACCATCACTTCTAACGCTGCAGCTAAGGCCAAAGAATTATTGGCCAAAAAGAATATTCAGGCTATCAGAGTTGAGGTAAGCACCGGCGGGTGTGCCGGATTCGAATACGGCTTCTCTTTTGAAAATGATAAAAACGATGATGATGTAGTGGTGGAAGTAGAAGGAGTAAAATTCTTTGTAGATAATGCCAGCCTGCAGAAATTGAAAGGGGCAAAAATAGATTACGTTGATTCCTTGACCAGCGCAGGGTTCAAGATCACTAATCCCAATGCCAAGAAGACTTGCGGCTGCGGGCAGAGTTTTAGTTAATTCTATTTTTTTGGATTTAATTATATAATTAAAAGAATAAACTATTTAAGGAAGTGCAACTCTAAATTTTAGATGTTTGTTGTAATCGGAACAGATACTTATCTTGATGAACTGAAGAAATGGCCTTTTTTCAGGTCTTCCAAACTATTAGCAAATTGTTTGATGAGATCGAAATCAAGCTTTTCTAATTTTTTAAGTTTAGTGTACTCTTCTCTTGATATAGTCACTGTTTCCATATCGCTTTAAAAGATTGATTTTGATATAAAACTTGTGGCTACGGGCAGAGTTTTAGTTAGATTTTATCTTCTAAAGTAGAATATGCTGTTATCGGCTGCGGTGCAGGAATAAGTTTTTCTTTCATCCATCCATACGCAGCTTTGTAGAAAGGTTGTTTGTCGAGAAGTTTTGGGTCAATCTCTTTGATATACATTGATGAAGCTAACGATAAAAGCCCAATGCCGTAGATTAAAGAATTATAGCTGTCAGATTCCATCGGCTCTCCTTTTGTTATATAGTTGAATAAATCTACGCCACATTTTCCAATCAAACCTATTCCAGCGGTGAATATAGGAAGCCTAGCAACAGAATTATGTTTTCTGTAAAAATTAATTATTGGATCAATAGTTTTATTTTCCGAAGTAGTTTCTTCTTTGATCATGCCCATAATCCCTTCAAAATTGTAAATATAATCTGGTATATTTAATATCATTCTTATTGGTAGTTCAGCCGCACCGATTAACTCACGACCTATCGGAGCACAAATCATAAGGTGTGTCACCCATAAGCCCATACCTACTGTATATTTTCTTCTACCTTCATCTAATTTCAATCTCTTTCCAACTTTAGTATACTGCCTAAGCACTTGTTCATCAACATATTTTACTGGTTTTAAGAACTCTTCTAAAGACATAAAGTCACATTTAATGTCTATTTTATAAAGTTTTTTAGAAAATGTTCAGAATTAAATCTTCAGTACAACATAAAAACATATAAAAACCCCTTTCATTTCCAGCTTCTTATGGATGCAAATGAGCTTCGCAATAAATATTTGGACTTTTTCAAGAGCAAAGGCCATGCGGTTATTCCCTCTGCTTCTCTTGTTCCAAAAGATGATCCTTCCGTTCTATTTAACACGGCAGGGATGCAGCCTCTCGTCCCTTACTTTTCCGGGCAGCCGCATCCGCTAGGTAAGCGCCTGACCAATATCCAAAAATGCCTCCGGACAGTAGATTTCGAAAACATCGGCGATAACACCCATCATACTTTCTTTCAGATGCTGGGAAATTGGTCGTTAGGTGATTATTTCAAGAAAGAAGCTATCAGCTGGAGTTTTGAATTTCTTACCGAGAAAAAGTGGCTGAATCTTCCGTTGAAGATGCTGGCTTTTACTGTTTATGAAGGGGATAAAGCGGTCTCTCGTGATACTGAATCGTATGATCTATGGAAATCGTTAGGCGTTGCAGCAGAACGGATTGCTTTTTTAGGCAAAGATAATTTTTGGATCGCCGGCGAGACCGGTCCTTGCGGACCGTCAACAGAGATGTTTTATTGGACTGGTGAAGGTAATCCTCCGGCTAAATTCGATCCTCATGACAACCGCTGGGTAGAGATATGGAATGATGTATTCATGCAGTATCACAAAGGCAAGGATGGATCGATCACTCCATTGAAACAAAAAAATGTTGATACCGGGATGGGTTTTGAACGTACACTCGCTGTACTGAGCGGAAAGAAAAGTGCATATGAGACCGATCTATTCCAACCTACCATCAAGAAGATGGAGCAGTTGAGCGGAAGAAAGTATAAAGATGCGCAGCGGGAAATGCGCATCGTGGCTGATCATATCCGCGCCACGGTCTTTATTTTAGGCGATGGAAATGCGGTCTTGCCGTCAAATCTTGATCGCGGATATGTCTTGCGCAGATTGATCCGTAGAGCAGTCCGTTATGCTAAACAGATAGGATTGCCGGATAACTCTTTATCTGCATTAGCAGAGATAGCGGTAAATGGGTATAGCGACCATTATACTGAACTGAAAAAAAATAAAGTGCGGATCACCGAAGAATTACAGAAAGAAGAAGAAAAATTTGAGAAAACTCTTGAGAAAGGATTGAAAGAGTTTGAAAAGATGGCGGTTCAGGGAGATATCTCCGGCAGGGAAGCATTTTTGCTGTTCCAGAGTTATGGTTTTCCGTTAGAGATGACTGAAGAGTTAGCGGATGAAAAAAAGATTAAAGTGAATGTGCAGGAATTTTTAACTGAATTTCAGAAGCATCAGGAATTATCAAGAAAGGGCGCAGAACAGAAATTTAAAGGTGGCTTGGCCGATATTTCTGCGGAAACGGTAAGGCTGCATACCGCAACTCACTTGCTCAACGAAGCGTTGCGGAAAGTTATCGATCCTAAGATCAAGCAGCGGGGAAGTAACATCACTCCCGAACGTTTACGGTTTGATTTCAGTTTTGACCGGAAATTGACTTCGGAAGAGATAAAGAAAGTTGAAGATGAAGTCAATAAAGTTATCCAGAAACATCTGCCGGTAGTATGCAAGGAGATGAGCAAAGATCAGGCGGCTAAGATCGGCGCAGAGATGGAATTCGGGCAGAAATATCCGGATAGAGTTACGGTCTATTTTGTGGGAGATTATTCCAAAGAATTCTGTGGCGGGCCACATGTTAAGAATACTAAGGAAGTTGGCAAGTTCAAGATCGTGAAAGAAGAAGCCAGTTCTGCCGGAGTGAGAAGGATCAAGGCAGTGGTGGAGTAAAATAAATGTCATTAGACGAGAAAATCAATATACATTATGAATATTCTAATGATATAGGCAGGAAAGAAGTAGAGTCTGCGATGGACGATTTTCTGTCTTTATACCGGTTTGAATTTTTTGGCCAGAAAGCCTTGCAGGTATCCGCTGAACCTAGTTCCTCTAAACTTCTGCTCAGGATATCACCTCAATATGGTGAAGCGGCGCTTTCATTACAGGAAGATCTGCTACGGCAGCAGAGAACACCCGGTATTTTATGCAGCGGAGCAATGAACGGAAAAATATTTTTCTATTCAGAAAAAATTATCTATCTGGTCGAGCTTACGGCGAAATCATGAATAGGCGGGAAATCTTCTCACCACGGATTTTAGTCCGTTGTTTGAAAAGAGAAGATTTTTTTAACCCCGCCTATTGTGACACAAGAAATGTGAAAAACATCACATTTCTGTGCAGAAGGACTTTGTCCTTCTTGCATAAATAGCCAGAGTTATGTATCCTCGTCTTAAAAGACGAGGCTTTCTGGCTATTTAATGTGAGCTACAAGATCCGTAACGGACTTAAGTTTCTATTTGCTGCCTTTTCATATAATCTGTACAGCTCTTCTTCGGCATGATAAGGTGTCTCTTCGCCAAACATGCGTAGAGCATATTCTTCTATTGAAATTATATCTTTTCCGGCGAAAGGATCGTAGATTGTTTCTTTATCGACTCCGCATACATCATGGTACAGCCAATTCTTTCCGGGCAGGCTGAGCGGAGCGATACTTCGTAAAGGTTCACCGTATTGGTTTAATATCGCAAAGCGCAGCACTTCTGCTTCCCTTCCTTTTTCTGCCAGAATAATTTTTTTCATCTCTCTGGCGAGATTGGTGCAGTCGTAATTACCATTAGGATTATTTTTTATTTCTGCTGCTTTCATAGCAAGATATTCCAATGACGGTGACATTAGAACAGTTATTGAAAGAGGATTATTTTTAAGAGTTACTATGAAATTAGCTTTTTCCTTAGAGGCAGGTGGCTCGGCCAAATTGTATTTTCGAAACTAAGCTGTTGTTGGGTTATAGTTTATTATTTATATCTCTACTGCTTTAGAAGATTATTATCCTTCTTCCCATCATCATCCACATTAGTCTTATTAACGTTATCAGTATTATCATTATCATCATTATTATTATTATTAATATCAATATTATTGATCGGCTCGCCTTCTTGCTTTTTTCTTTTCTTCCACAAGCCGTGTACTATCGTTTTTACGATTGGTGCAAAAGAGATTATCACGATGCTTATTACTACTAAATTAAAATGTTCTTTGACAAAAGTGATATTACCAAAGAAGTATCCACCTAAAATAAAGAGCAGGCACCACAATAAAGCACCGATAATGTTGTAAAATATAAATGTAAAACGGTTCATTTTTCCGATGCCGGCCACAAAAGGAGCAAAGGTCCTGATGATAGGTATGAATCTGGCAGCGATGATTGTTTTTGATCCGTATTTTTCATAAAATTGCTCAGTATGGATCAAATAATCTTTGTTGAATAGCAGCGATCTTTCTTTTTTGAAAATTCTGGGGCCAAGATATTTTCCGACGTTGAAATTGACAAAATCACCCAATACTGAAGCTATAAAAATAAGAAGAAATACCAATGCGATATTTAATGAACCGATGGCCGCAAACGCTCCAGCCGCGAAAAGCAGTGAATCTCCCGGCAGAAAAGGGGTGAATATCAGCCCGGTCTCGCAAAAAATGACTAAAAATAAGAAGGCATAGGTCCAGAGATCATAAGTTTCAATTATTGATTTTAGATGGACATCTAAATGAAGAACAATATCCAAAAAAGTGAGTAAAAAGGTTTCTAAAAAGCCCATGATTGATTATTCCGGCTTTAATTGATAAAGTTTGCTCTTTTTCAGCCCGCTTTGTCCTGAATCTCCGCTTCGCTTCTGGTTAGCATCGACTCACTGTTAGTATTAATGATTTTAGTGCGGTTACCCTCCCGTAGGGGACACAAGAAATGTGGAAACTACCTCATTTCTGTGCAGAAAACTGATAGTTTTCAGTTTTCTTGCAACCCCTTCCGCAATCAAAGTGATGTCGATTCTATCGTTCGTGTATTGATGCTAACCACATTCAGGATAAAGCTTTTTCAGCCATAAAATATATAATCTTGAGTGTCTCTAAGAGTTTTATGAAGCCATTCCATAAGTTTTTTGACCATACCGCAGACGTCTTGTTTGTAGCCAGGGCAGATACTCTTCCTGAGTTATTCCGGGAATGCGCTTTGGCAGTAGAAGAGACCATGGTCGATGTTTCTAAAATCAAGGAGAAACAAAAAGTGAAAATATTGGCGGAAAGCAAGGACGTAGAAGGCCTGTTGCATGATTTTTTAGAGGAGTTGGTGTTCTTCAAGGATTATAAGCAGCTATTGTTCAGCAAATTTGATATCGAGGTTTTAGAAAAGAAAACAGGATATTCCTTGACTAGTTATGCCTATGGTGAAAAGTTAGATGTCAGCCGGCATGATCCGCGGGTAGATGTGAAGGCAGTCACCAGGCATGAGTTTGAAGTGATCAAGGACAAGCAGAGCTGGAAAGCGAAAGTGTTATTGGATATATAGATGCAGGTATTTACGTCTAGGCTAACAACGCTTTTTTTTCTACCCTATTTTCTATCATACTTAGGCAATAGCGCAACGTAGCAAGGAAAATTTTTGATTTTTTGCAGAGTTTTTGTGATAAGCAAAAATATATAAATCTCAAACTATCTTTAATAACATGCATAGCATTGACAGTTTGTTAAAGATAGTCGCTGCCGAAGCAGTTGAAGGAGGACTAAAAGACCATTATTTTGATGAATCTAGAAATCGAGAATTTATTCCTCCAGGTCCTATTTCTCCTGAATCAAGAGATAGGCAACCTAAATATGAACCAAAACTTCCCTCTCTAAGATATACTCTTGAGCTCATTAAACAACCTGATGGCTCTTATGATTGGGTGGAATGATTCTATTCTGGCGCAAAAGTTTCACCTTAAACAACCAGAAAGCCATAGGCTTTAGCGAGTGGATGTAAAAGCGAAGTTTTTTAACTTTTAATTTATTCCTTAGTCTTATGGCTACTTTATTCTCTTTAGCGGAAGAGATCCGCAAATGCACCGCCTGTCCTTTATACAAAAGCGCTACTTTAGCTGTCCCTGGGGAAGGGCCGAAAGATGCAAAAATAATGGTGGTAGGTGAAGCGCCTGGAGAGGAAGAGGACCGCCAAGGTCTTCCGTTTGCCGGCCGTTCAGGCAAATTACTGGATAAAATGCTGGAAGTTGCCGGGTTTGACCGGAAAAAATTATTTATTACCAATACCGTGAAACACCGTCCGCCGCAAAATAGAGCGCCGAATGCTAAAGAAGCAAAAACCTGTACGGAACTTTGGCTGGAGCAGCAGATCAGCATATTGAGACCGAAATTAATTGTGCTGCTTGGCGCAATAGCTCTGAAAGCTTTGACCAAAGAACGGTCGGTAGAAAAGCTGCATGGAGAAGTTATCGAGGAAGGCAAGCAGAAATATTTTGTGACCTTTCATCCTTCCGCAGCCTTGAGGTTTCCTGAAACGAGAAAAAAGATGGAAGATGATTTTAAGAAGCTGAAAAGTATAATGAAGAAAGTTTAGGTTTGATATTGATCTTTTTCTTTCTGATACGGATTTCTTTTTGGTTGATATAAATCTATATTCATAGAAGTAGTTGGATTGTACAATCCTAACTTAGAAGCGATATCATAATTTCCGGTCCTTGCGTAAGCAGTATTTGCGGTGGGTTTGAAACTATTAAGCCGGGACATACTTTCTGTAAGTCCTTCTAAAGAACCTCGCTGGCGTTGAACTAGATAATCATTCACTGGAGGAGTTGCTGAATAAACGTGGTCTTTTGCTTTAAGAACATATGCTCTTAAGAGGCTCTGTCCGGAATAACATCATCCACGAATTCCAATAATTTCTGATTCTTT